>NZ_JBJZOG010000012.1:0-105497 GCF_047200535.1 Micromonospora mangrovicola
GGGGGGGGGGGGGGGGGGGGGCTCCCCCCCCCCCCCCCCCCCCCCCCCCCCCCCCCCCACCGGTGCTGCGTCAGGAGTTGGCGGCCTTCTCGGCCTCCTTGACCGCCTCGCCCCAGGCGGCGTCCGGCTTCAGGCTCTTGTTCTGCACCCGGTTGATGACGTTCTCGACGGCGACCCGGGTCGGGCCGTTCTTCCTGCCGAGGTACTGCGGGGTGAGGCCCTGCGCCATCTTCGGGAAGATCTGCCCGACCGGGGCGTCGTTGAAGAACGGGTTCTTGAAGTCGGCGATCGCCGGGTCGGCGTAGAGCGCCGGCTGCGACGGCAGGTTGCCGACCTTCTTGAAGATCTCGATCTGCTGCTCCGGCGCGACCAGCCACTCCAGCAGCTTGTACGCCTCGTCGACGTGCTTGCCCTGCTTGGGGATGGTCAGGAAGGAGCCACCCCAGTTGCCGCCGCCGCCGGGCACCGCGGCGATGTCCCACTTGCCCTGGGTGCCGGGCGCGGTGTCCTTGATGTGGCCGAGCATCCACGCCGGGCAGGCGAGCACGGCGAAGGAGCCGCTGGTGAAGCCCTTGTCCCAGTCGGCCTGGAAGCTGGCCAGGTTGGCCGAGAGACCGGCCTGGATGGCCTTGACGGTGTAGTCGAAGGCGACCTTCGGGCCGCCGTCCATCTGGAGCTGGTCCTGTTCGTCGAAGAAGCCGACCGGCTGCTGGCCCAGGATCGGGTTGAACAGGTTGGTGCCCGAGTCGATGAACTTCTTGTTGGTCTTGGCGGTGTACTGCTGGCCGATCTCGATGAACTTGTCCCAGGTGGGCCAGAGCGCGGAGACCTGGTCGCGGTCGGTGGGCAGGCCGGCGGCTTTGAACAGGTCGGTCCGGTAGCACATGGCCAGGCCGCCGACGTCGGTGCCGAGGCCGATCTGGGTCTTGCCGTCGGCCGACAGGGACTGCTTCCACTTCCAGGGCAGGTACCTGCTCTCGTACGAACCGGCGCCCTTGTCCAGCAGGTTGACGAACTTGTCGGACTGGCTGCGGAACTGGACCATGAAGCCCTCGTCGATCGCGGCGATGTCCGGCGCGCCGTTGCCGGCGACGAGCTTCTTCTGCAGGTCCTCGTGCTGGGCGTTGTACTCGCCCGAGTTCAGCTGGATCTTCACGTTCGGGTGCGCGGCCTCGTACTTGGCCTTGAGGTCCTGGAGCCCGAAGTCGCCCCAGAAATTGATCTTCAGGGTGATCTGGCCCTCGCCCCCGTCCGAGCCGCCGGTGGTGCTCCTGCCACTGCACGCCGCGACCATGACCAGGCTGACGGCACCCACGGTGGCCGCCCGGGCCCAGTGCGTCCAGGACCGTTTCATGTCATCCTCCGCGCCAAACTGGGAACGCTCCCGAGATCGAGAGACGTTGACTGAACCGGATAAGTGAGCACACCGTACGGGTGGCCCACGACACTGTCAACGGCCGGTTAACAGCGAGCCCCTCCCGTAACCTTTCCGATGCGCTGGGAGCGCGACCATGCGTGGTGAAGCGCTCTCCGGAGCAGATTCGTGAGCGAAGACCTGGCGGAAACCGGTGCGGATGGTCGTACGCTTAACCGCGCAAGCGACGGGCTGCTCGGTTCAGTCCCGGGCCCCGCCGTGCCGACCGGCCGCCGGACCCCTTGCAGTAGCGTGACAGCGGCCGGTCACCCCCGGCGGCGAGGAACCTGCCCCCGGAGGGCCGGACAAGTGGAGGAGCACGCGGGTGAAGCGGCCGACCATCGCCGATGTCGCCCGGCGGGCCGGGGTCTCCAAGGGCGCGGTGTCGTACGCGCTGAACGGGCAGCCCGGCGTGTCCGAGGCGACCCGTCAGCGCATCCTGGCGATCGCCGCCGAGATGGGGTTCAGCCCGAGCAGCGCCGCCCGGGCGCTCTCCGGGGCCACCGCCAAGGCGGTCGGCCTGGCCCTGTGCCGGCCGGCTCGGATACTGGGCATCGAGCCGTTCTTCATGGAGCTGATCAGCGGCGTCGAGGCGGAGCTGTCGGCCCGCTCGTACGCGCTGACCCTCCAGGTGGTGGCCGACCAGGAAGCGGAGATCGCGGTCTACCGACGGTGGTGGGCCGAGCGGCGGGTGGACGGCGTGTTCGTCTGCGACCTGCGCACCGACGACCGGCGGGTGCCGGCCCTCGAAGAACTGCAACTGCCGGCGGTGGTGATCGGCGGGCCCGGCCACACCGGCAACCTGGCCAGCGTCTGGTCGGACGACGCGGCGGCCCTGGCGGAGACGGTGGAGTACCTGGTCGCCCTCGGGCACCGGCGGATCGCCCGGGTCGGCGGCCTGCCCTCGCTGCTGCACACCGAGATCCGCACGGACGCGTTCACCGAGGTGTGCCGGCGCCTGGGGCTGGACGAGGCGACCACGGTCTGGTCCGACTACACCGGCGAGGAGGGCGCCCGGGCCACCCGGCGGCTGCTCAGCTCCGCCAACCGGCCCACCGCGGTCATCTACGACAACGACGTGATGGCGATCGCCGGCCTCTCCGTCGCCCAGGAGATGGGCCTCACCGTCCCCGGCGACCTGTCCATCGTGGCCTGGGACGACTCCCCGCTCTGCCAGTTGGTGCACCCGCCGCTGACCGCGCTGGGCCGGGACATCCCGGCGTACGGGGCGCACGCCGCGCGGCAGTTGCTCGCCGTCATCGCGGGCGAGCCGGTCAGCGGCCTCCAGGACGAGACGGCACAGTTGACCCCGCGCGGCAGCACGGCCCCGCCGCGGGTCCGGTGAACCGGTTCAGTCGATCCACCGGCCGGCCAGCTCAGCGCAGGGTCGAGGGGAACTCCTCGAACCACGCCTCGACCCGCTCGACGGGAGCCGGCCGGGCGAGGGCGAAACCCTGCCCGTAGCGGCAACCCGCGCGCCGGGCGCAGGCCACCTGGGCGTCCGACTCCAACCCCTCGACCACCACCTCCAGGCCGAGCCGGTCGCCCAGGTTGGCCACCACCTCGATGAGTGGCGGCTGCCCGTCAGGGGCCGGCCCGACCAGGTGCGGGCCGACCTTGAGCAGATCGATCGGGAGCCGGCGGAGCTGGGCGAGCGAGGCGTGCTCGGCGCGGAAGTCGTCCAGCGCGGTCCGGACCCCGAGGGAGCGGAGGCCGGCGAACCGGGCCACCACCGTGGGCAGTTCGGCGGTGACGACCGGCTCGGCCACCTCCACCACCAGCCGCTCCGGCGGCACCCCGTACGCGGCGAGGGCGGTCACCGTCCGGGCCACGAAGTCCGGGGCGCCCAACTCGCCGGGCGTCACGTTCACCGCCATCCACAGCTTCCGGCCACTGTCGGACCAGTCGGCGAGCTGCCGGCAGGCCCGGTCCAGCACCCACCGCCCCACCTCGCCGAGCAGGTCCAGGTCGGCCGCGACGGGCAGCAGCTCGTCCGGCAGCACGGTGCCGAGCACCGGGCTGCGCCAGCGCAGCAGCGCCTCGGTGCCCACCGGCTGCCGGTCGGACAGCGCCAGCACCGGCTGATAGACCAGGTCCAGCTCACCCCGGGCCACCGCGCCGGGCAGTTCCCGTTCCAGGTCGAGCCGGCGGACCAACTGCTCCTCCAGGTACGCGTCGTACCACTCGACCCGGTCCCCGCCGAGCTGCACCGCGCGCCGCCGGGCCAGCTCGGCCTGGCGCAGCACGTCCTCCGGGTCACCGCCGGTCGTCTCGGCCAGCCCGACCCCGACCCGCAGCCGGCGCGGCCCACCGGGCGACGGGTAGGGCCCGGACAGCGCGGCCACCAGCCGGGTGCCCAGCGCGTACGCGAGCACCGGCCCGACGTCGGTGAGCACGGCGAACCCGGTGCCGCCGAGGCGGGCCACCAGGTCGTCGGGGCCGGGCCCGGCGCGCAGCCGACGGGCGGCCTCGACCAGCACCGGACGGGCCACCCCCGACCCGTCGTCGAGGCCGAGCAGGTCGACGACGAGCAGCGCGCCGCCCGCCCGACCGGCGAGCCGCCCCAGCAGCTCGCGCCGGCCGGCCAGCCGGCTGAGCGGGTCCGCGCCGTGCTCCGGAACGACCGGCCGGGCGTCGGCGATGAGCGCGCGCAGCCGCGCCTCGTGCTCGGCCAGCCGCACCGCTCGCCGCCGCTGGTCGGCGGCGGCGAGCATCTCGCGGAGCACCATCGGCGGGATGACCGCCAGGCCGAGCGCCATCGCCGGGGCGGTGAACTCCCCGACCGTCCACAGATGGTGGCCGGCGGCGAGCGCGGCGATGCCGGCCGGCGTGGTCAGTCCGGGCCACGCGGCCGGCGGGCCGGCGGGCCCGGGACGTTCCCCGGCGGCGGCCCGCCGGGCGCCCACCGCGGTGAGCAGCGCGCCGAGCAGCAGGGGCGGCACGGCGGCGAGGGCGGCCCGGTCCGGCGCGTCGTAGGCCTGCAGCACCACGAGCAGGGTGAGACCGGCCAGGGTGGCCGCGGCGCCGCCGAGGCAGCGGGCCGCGCCGGGTCGGCGCCGTCGCTCCGTCAACGCGCCCACCAGCAGCACGGCCAGCCCGACCGCGCCGCCGGCTGTGGCGACCCGCGCCGCCGGGGGCACCACGCCGGGTGGCAGCAGCACCACTCCGGCGAAGAACAGACTGATCCCCAGGCCGAGGACGTCGACGCCGCGGCGCAGCCGTTCCGCGGCGGAGAGCCGGGACCGGCCGGGGAGGCGGAGCAGGGCCAGGGCGTACAGCGGGGCGCTGACCGCGAGGCCGCCCAGCGTGACCGGCAGCCGGTACACCGCGTCAGTCAGCGGCAGCACGGCCACGGTGAGTCCGGCGACCAGCACCGCCGTGTCGAGGAGCGCCGTGACCCGCCGGGACAGGGCGGCCTGGCGTACCCGACGCCCGGTCGGCGCGTCCGCCGGGTACGCCGTCTCGGCGGCGGCAGGTGACCGCCCGGCGGACCGGACGGGGGCCGGTGGCGAACCCGGGGCCCCGGTGGGAGCCGGCGGGACGGCCGGCGCGGGGTGGCTGATCGGCCCGCCGGCGAGCCAGGCGAGCCGGACACCCGCCAGGGCGCAGCCGGCGGCGACGCCGAGGGCCAGGGCCGACCGGGCCGGGACGAGGCCGGCGGCACCGGCCAGGACGAACAGCGCGCCGGAGAGCGACACGAGAATCTCGGGCAGCGGCGGCCGGCGACGCGGGTCGCCGGAGGGCTGGGTGACGGGCACGGCGGTCGCCTTCGTGAGGGGGCACGGGGCGGTGCGGATGCGGTGCGACGTGCGGGGTCAGCGGTCGGGTCGGGACACGGACGGGGACGACGCCGGGCGGGATCCCGGCACGGCCACGCCTGATAACGATCCCGGACACCAGGGGTTGTGGGACAGGTCAGTGACATCCGTCACATTCATGTCGCCGATCACCGTCGTTCCGCCCGCCCGTACCGGCGCCCGGGCCGGGTGCGATCATCGGAGGGTGAGCCGCGCCGACATCGTCCACTTCCGCCACAACCAGGCGATCCTGGTCGCCGCGATCGTCACGTTCATCGGCGCGCTGCCGCTGGCCACCGCCCGCTGGTGGCTGCTCTGGGTGTTGCTGATCCCGCTCGCGATCGCGGTCTGGGCCTGGCGGGCCGGCACCGACGCCGACGCGCGCGAGCTGCGGCTGCGGGCGCTCGCCGGACAGCGGCGGGTCCCGTGGGAACGGGTCGCCGAGCTGACCAGCGACGCCCGCGGCCGGGCGGTCGCCCGGCTCGACGACGGCGAACTGCTCGTGCTCCCCGCGGTACGCTCCGCCGATCTGCCCCGGCTGATCTCCGCCACCGGTCAGGAGCTGGCCGACGACGCCGGCTGAACCCGGCCGACAGGACCGCCGGTCAGTAACCGTCGACCACCCGGTTCACCAGCGGCTCACCGGCCACGAACCGGCGCAGCTGCTCCCCCACCAGCCGGTACGCCCGGGGCAGCAGGCCCCGCACCGAGCCGGCCACGTGCGGGGTGAGCAGCACGTTCGGCAGCTCCCAGAGGGGATGGTCGGCGGGCAACGGCTCGGGGTCGGTGACGTCCAGCGCGGCCCGCAGGCGGCCGGAGGCCAGCTCGGCGACCAGCGCTGACGTCCGGGCCACCGGGCCGCGCGCCGCGTTCACCAGCAGCGCGCCGTCCGGCATCGCGGCGAGGAACTTCTCGTCGACCAGCCCTCGGGTCCGCTCGGTCAGCGGCACCAGCAGCACCACCACGTCCGCCTCGGGCAGCAGGGCGGGCAGCTCGTCCACCCCGTGCACCCCGGCGGCCGGGCGCGGCGTACGAGCGACCAGGGTGAAGGTGACCTCGAACGGGGCCAGCCGGGCCTGCAGCGCCGACCCGATCGAGCCGGCGCCGACGATCAGCACCCGCTTGCCGGCCAGCTCGTCGGTCGGGGCCACCTCGTCGTACGCCCACTCGCGGCGACCCTGCGCGCGGGCCAGCGGGGCGAAGCCGCGCAGGGCGGACAGGATCGCGGCGACCACCCACTCGGCGGTGGCCGAGTCGTGCACGCCCCGGGCGTCGCAGAGGGTCACGCCGTCGGGCATCCGGCCCGCCCAGGCGTCCGCCCCGGCGGAGAGGAGTTGCACCACCGCGAGGTCCGGCAGCTCGGTCAGCAGGGCGCCGGCGTCCGGGCCGGCGAGGAAGGGCGGTACCCAGAACCGCACGTCCGCCGGGGCCGACGGCAGCCGGGTGGGATCCTCCAGCAGCTCCACCGTGACCCCGGGCGGCAGCTCACCGAGGAGCCGTTGCCCGGCCGGGTGCGGAATCCATACCTTCACGACCGCCGACGATAGCCGTCGGCCGGCTCCGGTCAGCCGGCGACGGGGGGAGCGAGGAGAATCCGGCGGGCAGCCGACGCACCATCGGTTCCGGAGCGCCCGCATCACCGGCCGGCAGGGCTAGGCTGGGGCGGGTGAGCGCGCGTCCCCCGTCCCCCCGCACCCGCCGCGTCCGGGCGGCGTTGGCGGCGTCCTGCGCGGCGCTGCTGCTCGGCGCCGCCGGCTGCGCCTTCGGCGACCCCGAGCCCGACCCGGCCGGTGAGCCGCCGAACCTGCCCACGCCGTCGGTGTCGGCGAGCCCGGGTGGCGCCGGGCAGCAGGTGGTGGCCACGGTGCTGGCCAAGGGGCTGGCGGTGCCGTGGGGGATCGCCTTCCTGCCCGACGGCGGCGCGCTGGTGACCGAACGGGACAGCGGCCGGATCCTCCAGGTCGGCCCGGAGTCCGGTCCGGAGGGAATGAAGATCACCCCGGTGCAGACCATCCCGGACGTCGCAGCCGGCGGCGAGGCCGGGCTGCTCGGCATCGCGGTCTCCCCGGCGTACGCGAAGGACCGCACGGTCTTCGTCTACTACACCACCGCCCAGGACAACCGGATCGCCCGGCTGGTGCTGGGCAAGCCACCCACGCCGATCCTCACCGGCATCCCCAAGGCCGGCAACCACGACGGCGGCGGGCTCGGCTTCGGCCCGGACGGTTACCTCTACGCGAGCACCGGCGACGCCGGCCAGCAGGCCACCGCCCAGGACCCGGAGAGCCTCGGCGGCAAGATCCTCCGAATCACCCGGGACGGCAAGGCGGCGCCCGGCAACCCCACCGCCGGCTCCCCGGTCTGGTCGCTCGGGCACCGCAACGTCCAGGGCTTCGCCTGGACGGCCAACCGGCAGATGTACGCCGTGGAGTTCGGCCAGAACACCTGGGACGAGATCAACCGGATCGACAAGGGCGGCAACTACGGCTGGCCGCAGTTCGAGGGGCGCGGCGGCGACAAGCGGTTCGTCGACCCGATCGTGCAGTGGCGCACCGCCGACGCGTCCTGCTCCGGACTCGCCGCGGTGGACCGCCTGCTGATCACCGCCTGCCTCCGGGGCCAGCGGCTCTGGCTGGTCGAGCTGACCGCGAACGGCGCGGTGTTCGGGCAGCCCCGCGAGCTGCTCACCGGCAAGTACGGTCGGCTCCGGGCGGCCGCGGTCGCCCCGGACGGCTCGGTCTGGGTGAGCACCTCCAACCGGGACGGCCGGGGCAGGCCGGTCCCGGAGGACGACCGGATCCTGCGGCTGGTCTTCGCCGACGGCGGTGCCGGGCGCAGCTGACCGGTCGGTCCGATCGGCACCGGCCGGACCGGTGGAAGGCCGGACGGTTCCCGCGGGTTTACCAAGATCCTTCAACGGGCAGGACAGAATCTCAGCATGGACGGCCAGGAGAACGAGCAGCGCGAGACCGGGGCGGAGACCGCCCCGGAGACCGGGCGCGCCCGCCGCCGGGCGTTCCGACCTTGGCGGAGCGGACGGTTGCGGACCCGGTTGCGCCAGACCGGCGCGGTGCTGGCCCTGCTGGTGGTCACCCTGACCGGTGTCGTCGCCGGCACGTACGCCGGTGGGCACGTCGGCACCGACATCGGGCCCTTCCGCGCGGAGCTCAGCCTGAGCCCGTCACTGACCGGCGGCACCACGGTCGACATCCCGCCGCTGGGCGCGCTCCTGCTGGACAGCCACGACGGGCCCGCCTACCTCACGGTGAAGCTGGGCGCGCTGGACCAGCGGCGGACCGAGGCGCTGATCGACGACCCGGCCAGCATCAGCCGGGCCAGCCAGTCGGCGGTCGAGGACGTCCGCGCCGGGGTGATGCGTGTCGGGCTGAAGACGCTCGCCTCGGCCGTGCTGGCCACCCTGCTCCTGGCCGGGCTGGTCTTCCGGGACGTACGCCGGATGGCCTGGGCAGGCGGGCTCTCACTGGTGATCACCGCCGGCAGCCTCGGGCTGGCGGCCGCCACCATCCGCCCCCAGGCGATCGAGGAACCCCGCTACGAGGGGCTGCTGGTCAACGCGCCCGCGGTCGTCGGTGACGCGCGGCGGATCGCCAACGACTACACCAAGTACGCCGAGCAGCTGCAGCGGCTCGTCGGCAACGTCAGCAAGCTCTACACCACGGTCTCCTCGCTGCCGGTGTACCAGCCGGCGCCCGGCACCACCCGGGTGCTGCACGTCTCCGACATGCATCTCAACCCGACCGGGTGGCAGCTCATCCGCACGGTCGTCGAGCAGTTCGGCATCGACGTGGTGATCGACACCGGGGACATCACCGACTGGGGCAGCGAGCCCGAGGCATCCTTCGTCGGTTCGATCGGCCTGCTCAAGAAGCCGTACGTCTACATCCGCGGGAACCACGACTCGGCGCGGACGGCCGCGGCGGTGGCCCAGCAGCCGAACGCGATCGTGCTGGACAACGCGACGGTCACCGTCTCCGGGCTGACCATCGCCGGCATCGGCGATCCCCGGTTCACCCCGGACAAGGAGACCTCCCCGGCGGGCAGCGGACTGACCAGGCAGGTCGCCGACCAGGTGATCGGCGCCGGCGAGCAGCTCGCCACGACGGTCGAGAACTCACCGACCAAGGTGAACATCGCGCTGGTGCACGACCCCGCCTCAGCGGGGCCGCTCTCCGGCACCTGCCCGCTGGTGCTGGCCGGGCACACCCACGCCCGGCAGGTGTCGAGGCTGCCGCAGGTGCCGGGCAGGCAGCCGACCCAGCTGATGGTGGAGGGCTCCACCGGCGGTGCCGGGCTGCGCGGGCTGGAGGGCGAGAAGCCCACCCCGCTGTCGATGTCGGTGCTCTACTTCGACCAGCAGAAGCTGCTCCAGGCGTACGACGACATCACCGTGGGCGGCACCGGGCAGTCGCAGGTCAACCTGGAACGGCACGTCATCGAGGACCCGACGAAGGGCGACCAGGTGCCGGTCACTCCGACCCCCACCCGCGGCGCCCCGGAGTCCCCGACCCCCACCTCGTCGCTGCCCGGCGGAAGCCCCAGCCCCACCACCACCGGCTGACCCGGCCGGCCGGCCGCCCCTCGACGCGCCGCGCACCGGCCGCAGTCACGCGGCGTCCGGCCAACGGCCCGGCGCCGGTAGGTCTGCGGCCGCCTTTGCTCTGCCGCAGTCCACGCAACACTTACGGCGAGTGATGACGCTGGTCCGCCTCCCGCCGCCCCGTCGCATGATGCTTGCATCACTGAGCGCGGCGTGCACAGGCGTCGCCGCCCGGCCAGGCTGGGCCGAGCCACGCCGAACCAGGCCGGGCGGTGGGCGGGGTCAGCGCAACGAGAGGGCGGCCAGGGCGGCGTTGACGATGCTGCCGGGCAGCAGGTCGTGCAGCTCGTACAGCTCCTGGACGCTGCCGGACTGGCCGAACTCGTCCACCCCGAGCGGCACCGCCGGAGCACCGAGGGCGGAGCCGAGCCAGGCCATCGCGTGCGAGGCGGCGTCGTGCACGGTCACCACCGGCACCCGGTCGGCGAAGGCCGACCGCAGCGCGCCGGGCACGCTCGGCACGGTCGCGGTGCGCACGCCCTGGCGCAGGGTCCGCTGCCACGCCCGGTAGAGCCGGTCCAGCGAGGTGACGTCCACGACGTGCGCGGCCACGCCCTCCTCCGCCAGCTCCGCGGCGGCGGCGAGAACCTCGGGCAGCACCGCGCCGGAGGCGGCGAGCTGCACGACCGGGGCGTCCGCCAGGTGCGGGTACGCCTCGTGCGCGTCGACCAACCGGTACGCCCCGGCGACCACCTGCCGGCGCAGCACCGCCTCGCCGAGCCGGGCCCGGGCCGCCTCGAACGGCGCCTGGTCGATCGGGCGGGTGCTGAGCCGGAAGTAGTACGCCCCGTCCTCGGCCGGCGCGGCGGTGGCGGCCGGCACCGCTCCCTGCGCGATCTGGCCGAGCGCGTCGCAGAGCAGCCAGTCGAGGCTGCCGGCGTACGCGGGCTCGACGAAGGTCACCCCGGGCAGCTCCAGCCCGACCGAGGCGGTGATGGTGGACTGGTGGGCGCCGCCCTCCGGGGCGAGGGTGATGCCGGACGGGGTACCGGCCACCACGAACCGGGAGCCGGAGTAGGTGCCGTAGAGGAACGCGTCCAGACCGCGCAGCACGAACGGGTCGTAGACCGTGCCGACCGGCAGCAGCGGTTGACCCGACAGGTCCCAGGACAGGCCGAGCTGACCGAGCAGCAGGAACAGGTTCATCTCGGAGATGCCCAGCTCGATGTGCTGGCCCGCCGGGCTCTCCGTCCAGCGCAGCATCCGGTCCTCGGTCCAGGACCGCTGCTCCGTCGGGGCGAAGACGCCGGTCTTGTTGATGAACCCGGCCAGGTTGGTGGAGGTGGCCACGTCCGGCGCGGTGGTGACCAGGTAGGGCGCGACCTGCGGATCGCGGGCCAGGTCGACCAGCACCCGACCGAAGACCTCCTGGGTGGAGACGGGCTTGTTGGCGCGTACCTTGGTGGTCTCCGGGACGGTGACCCCCAGCGCCCGGTCGCGCGGCGCGCGGGACAGCGCCTCCCGGCGCTCGCCGGCCCGGATGCCGGCCGGGGACGCCGGGTCGAGGCGGTCCCACTCGGTCTCGGCGGTGAGGCCGCGGGCCTCCCGCAGCGCGTCGACCTGCTCGGTCGACAGCAGTGCGGAGTGGTTGCGCGGGTTACCGGCGATGGGCAGGCCCCAGCCCTTGACCGTGTACGCGAAGACGACGCTGGGCCGGTCGGTGACCGCGTCGCACTGGGCGTACGCGTCGAGCATGGCCTCCAGGTCGTGCCCGCCCAGGTCCGTGACGAGCGGTCCCAGCTCGTCGTCGGGGATGTCGGCGATGAACTCGGCGATCCCGGCCGGCGCGCCGTCCAGGAACTGCTTGCGCAGGGCCGGCCCGGTCAGCCCGAACAGCGACTGGTACTGCTCGTTCGGCATCAGGTCGATCCAGTCGCGCAGCGCCGTTCCACCCGGCCGGGCGTACGCCTCGGCGAGCTTGCGCCCGTACTTGACCTCGACCACGTGCCAACCGGCGGCCTCGAACTGGCCGCGCCACTGGTTGATCCGCACCCCCGGGACGACCCGGTCCAGCGACTGGCGGTTGAAGTCGACCAGCCACATCACGTTGCCGAGCCCGGTGGTGGCCGGGTCGGCGACCGCCTCCCAGATGTTCCCCTCGTCCAGCTCGGCGTCGCCGATCAGGGCGATGAACCGCGAGTCCGGGCGCTGGCCGAAGTGCGCGTCGACGTAACGGCGGGTGACCGCGGCGAACAGCGGCGCGGCGGCGCCGAGGCCGACCGAGCCGGTGGAGAAGTCCACCCCGTCCGGGTCCTTGGTCCGCGACGGGTACGACTGGAGCCCGCCGCGCGCCCGCAGCTTCGGCAGGTACGACCGGTCGAGGTTGCCGAGCAGGTACTGGATGGCGTGGAAGACCGGTGAGGCGTGCGGCTTGACCGCGACCCGGTCCTCGCCGTCCAGGTGGGCGAACCAGAGCGCGGTCATCGCGGTGACCAGCGAGGCGCTGGACGCCTGGTGACCGCCCACCTTCACCCCGTCGCCGGTGTTCCGGTCGTGGTTGGCCGCGTCCACGATCCGGGTGGCGAGCCAGAGCACCCGCCGCTGGATCTCGTCGAGGACGTCGAGGTCGTGCTGGTTCACGGTGACTCCATCCGGGCGTCGCCGTTGACGCCGCGTGCGAGGGGGTGCGGGGTGGCCGCCTGCTCAAGAAAGGCCGGAGGCCGCCGCCGGGTCACGACGGCGGCCATCCGGAGGCGCTTCAGCCCTGGGCGCCGAGTCGCGCCAGGATCAACTCGCGGACGGTCTTGGCGTCCGCCTGACCGCGGGTGGTCTTCATGACCGCGCCGACCAGCGCGCCGGCCGCCGCGACCTTGCCGCTGCGGACCTTGTCGGCGACGTCCGGGTTGGCGGCGATCGCCTCGTCCACGGCGGCGGTGAGCGCGCCGGTGTCGGAGACGACCTCCAGGTTGCGGTTGATCATGATCTCGGTCGGCGAGCCCTCGCCGGCCACCACGCCCTCCAGGACGGTACGGGCCAGCTTGTCGTTGAGCTTGCCGGCGTCGACCAGGCCCTGCAGCTCGGCGACCTGGGCCGGGGTGGCCCCGACGTCGGCCAGCTCCACGCCGGTCTCGTTGGCCCGCCGGGACAGCTCGCCCAGCCACCACTTGCGGGCTGCGGCCGGGGTGGCCCCGGCGGCGACGGTGGCCTCGATCAGCTCGACCGCGCCGGCGTTGACCACCGACTGCATGTCCAGGTCGGACAGGCCCCACTCCTGCTGGATCCGCTTGCGGCGCAGCCGCGGCAGCTCCGGCAGGGCGGCCTTCAGCTCGGCCACCCAGGCGGTGTCGGGCGCGAGCGGCACCAGATCCGGCTCCGGGAAGTACCGGTAGTCGGTGGCGGTCTCCTTGGACCGGCCCGGGGTGGTGTCGCCGGTTTCCTCGTGGAAGTGCCGGGTCTCCTGGGTGATCTTGCCGCCGGCGTCGAGGACGGACGCCTGGCGCAGCATCTCCGAGCGGACCGCCCGCTCCACCGAACGGAGCGAGTTGACGTTCTTGGTCTCGGTGCGGGTGCCCCACTCCTCGCCGGGCTTGTTCAGCGAGGTGTTGACGTCACAGCGCAGCGAGCCCTCCTCCATCCGGACGTCTGAGACGCCCAGGGAACGGATCACGTCGCGCAGCTCGGTGACGTACGCCCGGGCCACCTCCGGCGCGAGCGCGCCGGTGCCGGGGATCGGCCTGGTGACGATCTCCACGAGGGGGATGCCGGCCCGGTTGTAGTCGACCAGCGACTCGGTCGCGCCGTGGATGCGGCCGGTGGCGCCGCCGACGTGCAGCGTCTTGCCGGTGTCCTCCTCCAGGTGCACCCGCTCGATGCCGATCCGCACAGTTTCGCCGTTGACCTCGACGTCCAGGTAGCCGTCGACGCAGAGCGGCTCGTCGTACTGGCTGATCTGGAAGTTCTTCGGCATGTCCGGGTAGAAGTAGTTCTTCCGGGCGAACCGGCACCACTCGGCGATGGAGCAGTGCAGCGCGAGGCCGATCCGGATGGTCGCCTCGATGGCGGCCTTGTTGGCCACCGGCAGCGAGCCGGGCAGGCCCAGGCAGACCGGGCAGACCCGGGTGTTCGGTTCGCCGCCGAAGTCGGTCGGGCAGCCACAGAACATCTTCGTGTTCGTGCCCAGCTCGACGTGGGTCTCCAGGCCGATCACCGGTTCGTAGCGCGCGACGACCTCGTCGTACGCGGGCAGTGTCGTCGTCATCTGAGCTCCAGGCGCGATCCGGACGGAACCGTTCCAGCCTAATGGGGGTGGGTGCGGTCACCTCCTCCGGGTTTCCATCCACGCCGGTACGCGCCCCGACCCGCCCGGGGAACCGTGCCCCCGGGCGGGCCCGGAGATCAGCGCTCCTCGACCACGCCGAGGTACATCACCTGCGGGTCGGCCGGGTTGAAGGCGACACCGCCGACCCCGTCGTGGGGGTTGTGCTGCGAGGTCAGCCGGCCGGTCGACGCGTCGTACCGGTAGAGATCCGTACCGTAACCGCCGAACCAGGTGCCGTACGCGAAGTAGAGCACGTCCGGGTCGGCCGGGCTCGGCCACAGCGGGGTGCCGTTGATCAGCGTCGGCCCGGAGCCGTCGAGCACCGACACGAAGCTGCGGCCGCCGTCGGTCGAGCGCCAGATGTGCCGGGCGGAGTTGTCGTTCTGGCTGAGGTCGTAGCCCTCCAGCCACACCGTCCGCGGATCCGCCGGGGAGAAGGCCACGGAGAAGCCGTTCGCGTGCGGGGTGGCCCCGACCCCCGACGACCGGGTCCAACTCTGCCCGCCGTCGAACGTCACGTAGCTGCCGTTGCCCATGGTCCCGACGATGACGTGCGCCCGGTCGGCGGGATCGACGGCCGCCTTGTAGACGAACTCGTTCTCGCCGGCCGGCATCCCCACGGCGGTCCAGGTGGCGCCGCCGTCGCCGGAGTCGTAGATCTGCCCGGCCTTGCTGACCGCGCGCAGCGCCCGCGCGTCGCCCGGGTCCACCACCAGCGCGGCCACGCCGTCGCCCGGCACCGGGCCGTCGACCGCGGTGGTCTGGTCGCCCTGCACCCGGTAGACCGGCTGGTCGTTGATGCCGTACGCGTACGCGGTGCCGGCCGGCCCGGCCGCCAGGTCGTATGTCGCCAGGTTCAGCTCGGTGGTGGCGATCCGCTGCCAACTGCAGCCGGCGTCGGTGGACCGCTGGATCGACGTCTTCGAGAGGGCCAGCAGGGTGTTCGGCGTGCTCAGCGCGACGAGCCGGGGGTACGCGACCGGGGTGACGGCGGTGGCGGTCGGTGCCAGGAAGGCGCCGTCATTGCGGGTGAAGGTCACCGAACCGTCGCCCTGCACCACGCCGCACTGCGGGCGGTGCCAGCCGTCGGCGGCGGCCGCGGGGGCGGTGGCGACGAGGTTGACAGCACCGGCGGCCGTGACGGCCAGCGCGAGTACGCCGCTCAATCGGGAGAAGATCATGTTGCATGTCTAGACGTGTACGTGCAGCGATAGCCACAGTTTCGGGTGGCCGAGCCCGGCCATGGCCTGGGTCGGACAGCCGTGGAAGGGGGGCCGGGTGTTCGAGTCGTTGGGTCTGACCCCGGTGGAGGAATCGGTCTACCTGGCGCTGTTGCGCCGGCGCCAGTCGAGCGTGCCGGAGCTGGCCCAGCAGGTCGGCGAGAGCGTGCGGGTGGTGCGTGCGGCGACCGACCGGCTGGAGGATCTCGGCTTCCTCAGCCGCCTCGTCGGCTCCGGCACCCGGCTGCTGGCGACCCGCCCGGACGTCGCCGTGAACGCCCTGGTCGTCCGCCGCACCGAGGAGTTCGCCACGGCCCGCCACGCCGCCGAGCGGATGGCGGAGGAGTTCCCGCCGGAGCTGCAGGCCAGCCCGGACGAGCTGCTGGAGATCGTCACCGGCCGGGCCGCGGTCGAGGCCCAGTTCGTCCAGCTCAGCCACGGCATCACGAGCGAACTGCTGGTCCTCGACCGCCCGCCGTACGCCCAGGAGGTCGCGTCCGCGAACGTGCCCGAGAACGAGCTGCTCGGCCGGGCGGCCAGCGTGCGGGGGATCTACGCCCCGGAGGCGTTCGAACTGCCCGGCGCCTTCGAACAGGCAATGTCGGCGGTCGCGGCCGGAGAACAGGCGCGGGTGCACACGGACGTGCCGCTGAAGCTGGCGATCGGCGACCGCTCGGTGGCGTTGCTGCCGCTGGCCAGCGAGCGGGCCGTGGACGCGGCGCTGGTGATCCGCGCGCCGATGGTGGTGTCGGCGCTGGTGAAGCTCTTCGAAATGCTGTGGGCGCAGGCCACGCCGCTGCCGGTCTGGGACCCGGAGCGACCCCCGATCGGGGGCGACGAGCTGGACCTGCGGTTGCTGGGGCTGCTCGCCACCGGCCTGAAGGACGAGGCCATCGCCCGGGAGCTCGGGGTGAGCGTACGCACCCTGGGCCGTCGCTCGTCCGCCCTGCTCACCGCGCTCGGCGCCCGGAACCGCTTCCAGGCCGGGTTGCAGGCCGGCCGTCGCGGCCTGGCCTGATCGCGGGGCCCTCGCCTCGATCCCGGGTACGCCACCGGCGCCGGCGGAGGTCCGCTGGCGCCGGCGGCGCAGGTCGTGGGTTACAGCGCCGGCGGGGTGAACGTGCCGACCGTGGACTCCAGCGCGGCGGCGACCCGGTACATCCGGTCGTCGGCCATGGTCGGGGCCATGACCTGGAGACCGACCGGGAGCCCCTCGGAGAGGCCGCACGGGACCGAGATGGCCGGTCCGCCGTACAGGTTGGTCGGGATGGTGAACAGGTCGGCCAGGTACATCTGGTACGGGTCGGAGGTGCGCGCCCCGATCGGGAAGGCCACGAACGGGGTGGTCGGCGAGATCAGCGCGTCCACCTGCTCGAAGGCGGCGTTGAAGTCCCGCGTGATGAGGGTGCGGACCTTCTGGGCCTGGCCGTAGTAGGCGTCGTAGTAGCCCGAGGAGAGGGCGTACGTGCCGATCATGATGCGCCGCTTCACCTCGGGCCCGAAGCCGGCCTCGCGGGTCAGCGACATGACCTCCTCCAGCGACCGGTTGCCGTCGTCGCCGGTCCGCAGGCCGAACCGGACGCCGTCGAACCGGGCCAGGTTGGAGGAGCACTCGCTCGGCGCGATCAGGTAGTACGCGGGCAGCGCGTACTTGAAGTGTGGGCAGGAGATCTCGACGATCTCGGCGCCCAGCTTGGCCAGGGCCTCGACCGACTCGCGGAAGGCGGCCATCACGCCCGGCTCGGCGCCCTCGCCGGTGAACTCGGTGACCACACCGAGCTTCACCCCGGTCAGGTCACCGCTGGCGCCGAGCTTCGCCGCGCCGACCACGTCCGGCACCGGGGCCGGGATGGAGGTGGAGTCACGCGGGTCGTGCCCGCCGATCACCTGGTGCAGCAGCGCGGCGTCCAGCACGGTACGCGCGCACGGGCCGGGGGTGTCCAGCGACGAGGAGAACGCCACCAGGCCGTACCGGGAGGTACCGCCGTAGGTGGGCTTCGCGCCGACCGTGCCGGTGACCGCGCCGGGCTGGCGGATCGAACCGCCGGTGTCCGAGCCGATCGACAGCGGCGCCTCGTACGCGGCCAGGGCCGCGGCGCTGCCGCCGCCGGAGCCGCCCGGGATGCGCTGCAGGTCCCACGGGTTGCGGGTCGGGCCGTACGCCGAGTACTCCGTGGAGGAGCCCATCGCGAACTCGTCCATGTTGGTCTTGCCGAGCATCACCGTGCCGGCGGCGCGCAGCCGCTGGACGATGGTCGCGTCGTACGGCGGGCGCCAGCCCTCCAGGATCTTCGACCCGACGGTGGTCGGCACGCCCTTGGTGGTGAGCACGTCCTTGACCGCGACCGGCACGCCCGCCAGGGGGCCCAGCTCCTCGCCGGCGGCGCGGCGCTCGTCGACGCTCCGGGCGGCGGCCAGCGCGCCCTCGGTGTCGACGTGCAGGAACGCGTGGACCTGGTCGTCGACGGCGGCGATCCGGTCCAGGTGCGCCCGCGTGACCTCGACGGCGGAGGTGTCGCCGTTGGCCACCAGGCCGGCGATGTCCGCCGCGCTCAGCTTCGTCAGGTCGGTCATGAAGCCACATCCTCGTCCAGGATCCGCGGGACGCGGAACCGCTGCTCCTCGGCGTCGGGCGCACCCGACAGCGCCTCCTGCGGGGTCAGTCCGGGCGTCACCACGTCCTCACGGAGGACGTTGGTCAGCGGCACCGAGTGGGACGTCGGCGGGATGTCCGCCGCGGCGACCTCGCCGACCTGGGCGACCGACTGGAGGATCACGTCCAGCTGACCGGCGAAGGTGTCCAACTCCTCCTCGGTGACGGCGAGCCGCGACAGTCGCGCGAGGTGCGCGACCTCCTCGCGGGAGATGGCGGCCATCGGGTGCCCCCTTCGTGGCTGTCCTGCTGCGTCTGCGGTGTGCCGGCCGCGCGCTCGACGGCGCCGATGACGCGCGGTGACCGGAGCGAGTCTATTGTCCCGCCGTCACCCCGACGCCTCCGACTCCCCCGGCGGCCCGTCCGCCGGGACGCCCGCTCGGCGGTCGGGGCGGTGCGGACCGTCGGCCTCGGCGGTCACCGTGGGGCGGACCGGACGGTACCGGGACAGCCAGGTGGCCAGCTCCTCGGCCGGCATGGGGCGGGCGTGGAACCAGCCCTGGGCCACGTCGCAGCCGGCCGCGTGCAGCAGCCGCCAGGTGCGCTCGTCCTCCACGCCCTCGGCCACCACCCGCAGCCCGAGCGCCCCGGCCAGCTCGATCATCGACCGGACGATCGCCGCGTCGTCCGGGTCCTCGGCCATCCCGAGAACGAACGACCGGTCCACCTTCACCTCGGACAGCGGCAGTCGGCGCAGGTGCTGCAGCGAGGAGTATCCGGTGCCGAAGTCGTCCAGCGCGATGCCGACGCCGATCCGGTGCAGCTGGGAGATGCTGGCCAGCACGCGCCTCGGGTCGGCCATCAGGGCACCCTCGGTGATCTCCACCTGGAGCCGGTCGGGCCGGACGCCGTACCGGGCCAGCCGGTCGGCGATCTGGTCGGCGATCTCCCCGGTGTGCAGGTCCCGGACGCTGACGTTGAGCGCGGCGCGCAGCGTGATGCCCGCCGCCGACCACTTCGCCACCTGTTCCACCACGTCGTCCACCACCCGGCGGGTGAGCAGCCGCATCACCGCGCTCTGCTCGGCGACCTGGATCAGCTCCCCCGGGTCGACCATGCCCCGGCGCGGGTGCCACCAGCGCAGCAGCGCCTCCACCCCGACGACCTCGCCGGTCGCGATGGCGATCTGCGGCTGGTAGTACATGGTGATCTCGCCCGGGTCGACGGCTGGATCCTCGGTCTGGGCGGCACCGCGCGGCTCGGCCGCGGCGTCGTCGACGGCATCAGCACCCGGCCCGTCCGCACGGCGGTCACCGGCCGGATCCGCCGGCCCCTTCGGGCCCGCCGGCACCTCTGGCGCGAACGCGCGGGCGGCCCGGCGGCGGATCGGGTCCGCCGCGGTGACGATCCTGTTGATCAGCTCGTCGTCGGAGCGGACCTCGGCCCGCTCGCGCCGCCGGCGCAGCCAGCGCCGGCCCGCCGGGCGCACCGCACCGCCGTCCCGGCCCCGTGGCGTGCCGTCACCGCGGCCGGCGTGCGCCGGACCGGGCAGCCCGGGGGCGGGAGCGAGCGCGGCGCCGTCACCCCCGCGTACGCCGGCGGGTGGCGGGTCCGCCGGGGTGGCCTCCAGCACCCGGCGCAGGTCGGCCAGGAGGCTGAGCCGCTCCGCCGAGTTGTGGTCGGACTCGGCCGCGTAGACGGCGACGGTGTCGTTGCGGTGCTTGGCGTCGTACATGGCCACGTCGGCGTGGCGCATCAGGGTGGCGAAGTCCTCGCCGTGCTCCGGGAAGATCGCGATGCCGATGGAGCCGCCGACGTCCAGCGGCAGCCCGTCCAGCGCGACCGGCTCGGCGAGCGCGGCGACCACCCGGTCGGCCAGCTCGCGTGCCTCGTCGACGCCGGTCAGTCCGGGTACGACGATGGCGAACTCGTCGCCGCCGAGGCGGGCCAGCAGCTCGCGCTCGCCCACCACGTCGGCCAGCCGGGCGCTCACCTCGACCAGCAGCCGGTCACCCACCGCGTGCCCGAGGGCGTCGTTGACGTGCTTGAAGCGGTCCAGGTCGAGCAGCAGCAGGGCCAGGTGGGCGTCCGGCTCGCGCCGGGCGGTCCGCTCGGTGTGCAGGTGCACCTGCTCGGCCACCTCGGTCAGCAGCGCCTTGCGGTTGGGCAGGCCGGTGAGCGGGTCGAGGGCGGCCAACTGCTCCCGCTCGGCGGAGAGCCGGGCCATCCGGTAGACGGCGAAGAGCGGCACCAGCACCAGCGGGATCAGCGCGGCGCTGGCCCGGGCGGCGGCCACCAGCACCGGGGCGAGCAGCAGCAGCGAGCCGGTGGCGAGCAGCTCGTACGCCAGGCCGAGCCGGACGCTGGGCCACCAGCGGTCACCGAAACGCAGCCGGATCGCGGAGCTGACCAGCGCGTAGTTGACCACGAACCAGGCCGCGACGGCGGCGAACACCACCGCCACGTCGGTCCAGTGCAGCCGGCCGCCGTCGAAGAGGTCACCCGGCCCGAGCCGGGTGACCGCGTACGCGGCGGCGAGCGCGCAGGCGTACTGGGCGGCGTTGAAGCCGGTGCGCCACAGGGCGTGGCCCATCCGCCAGCCGGACACGGCCACCGCGACGGCCTGCACGGCGACGGCCGGGCCGAGCCCCCAACCGAGCAGGATGGCGAAGGTGAAGCAGGTCGACGGGAAGACCGCCGAGGTCTCCCGCCGGCCGGGCGGCACGAACGGGCGGGCGTCGCAGGCGACGGCGAGCGCGGCCATGGTCCAGAAGGCTGCCGGCATCCCGGACAGCCGGTCGGGCAGCCCGGCCAGCGGGCCGGCCGAGACCAGCACGGCCAGCAGCCCGATCGCCGCGACGAAGCCGAAGAACGGCGCGGCGCGCCCGGGCGGGACGGAGTTTCGCGGGTCTGCCGCCTCCATCGCACCTCCCGGGCAACGGCCGTGGCGCGCACCGGTCACACGCCGTACGCCAATGAAACGCCCTCGGTGCCGATTTCCCCGACACGACAGTCACGAATCGGTCGTAGTCGTAATTAATTTGGAATACGCGACCAGGCCCCACCAAGATTCACATTGACCGCGACCTCAGCCCTCGACGCGGGCCACCTCCCGGGCCGCGTCCGGACCGGACTCCAGCAGCACCCGGAAGCCGTCCTCGTCGAGGACCGGCAGCTTGAGACTGGCCGCCTTGTCCGCCTTGGACCCGGGGTTGTCGCCGACGACCACGAATCCGGTCTTCTTGGACACCGAGCCGGTGACCTTGCCGCCGCGGCTCTGGATCGCCTCGGACGCCTGGTCCCGGCTGAACCCGGCGAGGGTGCCGGTGACCACCACGGTCACCCCCTCCAGTGGACGCGGCCCTTCCTCACCGGCCTCCTCGGCCATCCGCACGCCCGCCCGCCGCCACTTCTCCACCACCTCGCGGTGCCAGTCGACGGCGAACCACTCCTTGATGCTGGCGGCGATGGTCGGGCCGACACCGTCCACCGAGGACAGCTCCTCCTCACCGGCCGCGTCGATCGCGTCGATCGAGCGGAAGTGTCGGGCGAGGGCCTGCGCCGCGGTCGGGCCGACGTGCCGGATGGAGAGCGCCACGAGCACCCGCCACAGGTCCCGTTCCTTGGCCACGGCGAGGTTGTCCAGCAACTTGGTGGCGTTGCTGCCGAGGCTGCCGTCCTTGTTGACGAAGAACGGCGAGCGGGCGAGCTGGTCGGCGTCGAGCGCGAAGAGGTCGCCCTCGTCGTGAATGATCCCGGCGTCGAGCAGGGCGGCGGCGCCCTTGTAGCCGAGCACCTCGATGTCGAAGGCGCCCCGGCCGGCCAGGTGGAAGACCCGCTCGCGCAGCTGCGCCGGGCAGCTGCGCGAGTTGGGGCAGCGGATGTCGACGTCCGCCTCCTTCTCCGGGCGCAGCGGCGTGCCGCAGGCCGGGCAGGTGGTCGGCATCACGAACGGGCGGGCGTCGGCGGGGCGCAGGTCGACCACCGGGCCGAGCACCTCGGGGATGACGTCGCCGGCCTTGCGCAGCACCACCGTGTCGCCGATCAGCACGCCCTTGCGCTCGACCTCACGCGCGTTGTGCAGGGTGGCCAGGGCGACCGTGGAACCGGCCACCCGGACCGGTTCGAGGACGGCGAACGGGGTGACCCGGCCGGTACGCCCGACGTTGACGTCGATGTCGAGCAGCTTGGTGGTCACCTCCTCGGGCGGGTACTTGAAGGCGATCGCCCAGCGCGGCGCGCGGCTGGTCGAGCCGAGCCGCCCCTGGATGGAGACCGGGTCGACCTTGACCACCACGCCGTCGATCTCGTGCTCGACGTCGTGCCGGTGCGCGGCGTAGTAGGCGATGTACTCCGCCACGCCGGCCAGGTCGGACACCACCCGCCAGCGGTCGCTGGTGGGCAGCCCCCACGCCTTCAGCGCCGCGTACGACTCGGACTGCGCGGTCGGCTGGAAGCCCTTGCGGGCACCGATGCCGTGCACCACCAGGCGCAGCGGGCGGGAGGCGGTGACCCGTGGGTCCTTCTGGCGCAGGCTGCCCGCGGCGGCGTTGCGCGGGTTGGCGAACGGCGCCTTGCCCTGCTCGACCAGGCCGGCGTTGAGGTCGGCGAAGGCGGCGACCGGGAAGTAGATCTCGCCGCGCACCTCGAGGAACTCCGGCACGTCCGGGAAGTCGGCGGACGGGGTGAGCCGGGACGGCACGTCCCTGATGCTGCGCACGTTGGCGGTGACGTCCTCGCCCGTGCGCCCGTCGCCGCGGGTGGCGGCCCGGACCAGCCGGCCCTTCTCGTAGGTCAGGTTGATGGCCAGGCCGTCGACCTTCAGCTCGCAGAGGTAGGGCACCTGACCCCCGGCGTCCCGCTCGACCCGCTCGGCCCAGGCGGCCAGCTCCTCGTCGGCGAAGGCGTTGTCCAGCGAGAGCATCCGCTCGGCGTGGGTGACGGGGGTGAAGTCGGTGGAGAAGGTGCCGCCGACCCGCTGGGTCGGCGAGTCGGGCGTACGCAGCGCCGGGTACTCCGCCTCCAGCGCCGCCAACTCGCGCAGTTGCTTGTCGAACTCGGCGTCGGAGATGGTCGGCGCGTCGAGCACGTAGTAGCGGTACTGGTGCTCGGTGAGCTCCTGGCTGAGCGTGGCGTGCCGCTCCCGGGCCTCCGGGGTCGGCTCGGCGCCGGCCGCCGCCTCCTGTGCGGGGCTGACCGCCTGGGGGATCGCTTCTTCGGACACGCCGCCTTCGGACACCGCTGTCGACCTCCTGTGGTCCTGCTACCCCCGAACCGTAGCGGGCGGGGCTGACAACCGTCCCGCCACCCGCCCTGACCAGGCGCGCGGGCGTCCCGTGCGGTCGCGGCGCCGGGCGGTGCGGGCCGCGCGGAACGGGTCAGTCGTGGGGGGCGGCCAGGGTGGCGAGCTGGTCGGCGTACTCGATGCGGGTGGACCAGTCGACCGGCCAGGCGGCCATGCCCCGCGCGGCGCCGACGAAGGCGCCGGCGAGGGCCGCGATGGAGTCGGAGTCGCCGGCCGTGGTGGCGCCCCGAGCCAGCGCGCCGACCGGGTCGTCCGGGTGCCGCAACGCGCAGAGCAGGGCGGTGGCCAGGGCCTCCTCGGCGATCCAGCCCTCCCCGGTGAGCCGGCACGGGTCACCGCCGTCGTCGGGGCGGGCCAGCGCGGCGTCGAGCCGCCCGAGCACCCGCAGGCACTCGTCCCAGCCCCGGGCGATGAACTCCTCCGCCGTCCGCTCGCCGGGGCGCTGCCACAGGTCGCCCAGCCAGTCGCCCCGGTAGACCGTCCGCTGCCCGTGGGCCCGGTCGGTGAGCAGCGCGGGCAGGTCGGCCAGTTCCGCGCCGTCGCGCAGCAGCCGAACCGCGTACGCGGTCAGCTCGCTGGCCGCCAGGCCGGTCGGATGCCCGTGGGTCAGCCCGGCCTGGAGCTGGGCCAGCCCGGCCAGGGTGTCGAGGTCCACGTCGAGCAGCCCGACCGGGGTGACCCGCATGTTGGCCCCGCACCCCTTCGAGCCGATCACGGTGGCCTCCTGCCAGCGGGTGCCCCGGTCCAGCTCGGCGCAGGCCCGCAGGCAGGTCATCCCGGGCGCGCGGTTGTTGTCCGGGCTGACCGCCCACTCGACGAACCGCCGCCGCAGCAGCGGCTCGACCACCTCCGGGGCGTACCCGGGCGCGTCGTGCAGTGCCCAGGCCACGGCGAGGGCCATCTGGGTGTCGTCGGTGACCAGCGCGGGGTCACCGGTCAGCTCCCGGGGCCCGGCCGGACCGTACCGCCGGACGATCTCGGTGACGGTGAGGAACTCGGTGGGCCGGCCCAGGGCGTCGCCGTAGGCGAGACTGAAGAGGGAACCGGAGGCGCGACGTGATGGGGAGTCGGTCACGGTGGCGATCATGCCGGGACCGCGCAAGTCGCGCCGCCCGAGATCAGTCCCAGCAGAGGCAGAACGGGTGGCCGGCCGGGTCGGCGTAGACCCGGAAGCCCTCGCCCTCGCCGGGGAGCCGTCGCGCGCCCAGCGCCAGCGCTGCCTTCTCCGCGGCCTCGATGTCGTCCACCGTCACGTCGAGGTGAAACTGCTGCGGCCGTTCCGGGTCGGGCCAGTCAGGCGCCCGCAGGTCGAGCGCCTTCTGAAAGGCGATCCGGGGCTGGTGCCCGGGCGAGCCGCCGAGCACGACCCAGTCGTCACCGTCGGAGTTGTCCTCGATCAGCGGAAGGCCGAGCAGCTCCGCGTAGAAGCCGGCCAGCGCGCGCGGGTCGGGACAGTCGATCACCGTGGAACGCAGCTGTCCAATCATGCTGGCATCCTGCCCCGCCGGTACGACAGGAAACCTCACTCCTCGTGGAGCCGGCGCCCGGCGTCCCGGCAGGCGGTGAGGACCGCCCGGGCGTACGCCGGGGTGGCCCCGGCCAGGCCGCAGGCGGGGGTGACCACGACCTGCTCGGCGAGCCGGCGGCGGGGGAAGCCGAGCTGGTCCCAGAGTCGGCGTACCCGCTCGGCGACCTGGGCCGACGTCGGCGCGCGACCGGCCGCCGGCGGCAGCGCGGGCGCGGCGCCGGCCAGCAGCCCGAGCCCGGCGTCGATCGCCTCGCCGAGCGGGTCCAGCTCGGTCACCAGGCCGAGGTCGAGGGCGACGCCGACGGCGCCGGCGCCGCGGATCAGCTCCAGCGGCACGTCCGGCGCGCAGCAGTGCACCACGGTCGGCGCCCCGGCCGCCTCGATCACCCCCCGCAGCAGCGCCCCGGCGACGCCGGACTCCACCGCCCGGTGGGTGCCGAAGCCGCTCTCGGTGGGCACCCGGCCGGCCAGCACCGCGGGCAGTGACGGCTCGTCGAGCTGGAGCAGCACCGAGGCGCGCGGCAGCCGCCGGCTCACCGCCGCGAGGTGCCCGCGCAGCCCCTCGGCGAGCGAGCCGGCGAGGTCCCGGACCGCACCCGGGTCGCGGAGCAGCCGGCCGCCGATCGGCAGTTCCAGCGACGCGGCCAGGGTGAACGGTCCGACCGCCTGGACCTTCACCGGGCCGGCGTACCCCTCGGCCTGCTCGGCGAGCTGGTCGAGGTCACGTTCCATCAGGTCGCGGGCGCGACGCAGGTCCTTGCCGGGGCGCGGCGCGATTCGCCAACGGGCGGCGTACAGCTCGACCGGCAGTTCGACGAGGAGCCCACCGGTCCGGCCGATCAGGTCGGCGCCGGGGCCGCGGGCGGGCAGCTCGGCCAGGTGCGGCAGGGCGGGCAGCTCGCCGAGCACGATGCGCTGCGCCTCGGCGATGTCGGTACCGGGCAGCGACCCGATGCCGGTCGCCGCCCCTGCGGGCCAGGGCCAGAGCTGATCAGTCACCGCCGAAGGGTATCCCCTCCCCGACCGCCGTCGACGGGAAGCGCGGGGCGGCCCGGCGAGCGGTCGCCGGCCTTGGCGAGGCGCCGGCCTTGGGCGGGCCCCGGCGCTGGCGGAGCGCCGGGCCCTGGCGGAGCGCCGACACTCCCGTGGGCAGCGCCGTACCTGTGGGGTGAACGACCACCGGATCGGACGCTACGAACTTGATGACGCGAACGATTCGCCCGGCCGCGACCCTGTCAGTCCCGCAGCTCACCCGTCACGGCCGGATGTCCTTCGGGGCGCGGCGGTCACGACGCAGGCCTCGGCGTCCCGGGGGCGCGGGTCGCCGGCAGGCGCCGGGAGACACCGGAGACGCCGGTCCGTGCGCTGCAACGCGGGAAGGGGCCTGAGTCGTTCACGTCATCAAGTTCGTAGTGGCCAGCGCCAACCCTGTCCCGTGGCCGGGCCAGTCCCCCCGGGCCAGTCCCCCGGGCCAGTCCCCCCGGGCCGCGGCCACCCGACTGGCCACACAGGCGAAAGCGCCGGAAAGAACGAGCGCGCCGGAAGGCGGCGTCAACCGACGCGCCGGAGGACGGCGGGGCCGGCCCACCATGCCGAAGCCCGGTGTCTCAGCTGCTGATGGTGGCCGAGCCGAGCACCACGTCCCCAGCCGGGTCCGGCCGGTATGCCACGATCGCCTGGCCGGCGGCGACCCCGCGGACCGGGCGGCGCAGCTCGGCGCGCAGCCCGTCGGTGTCCACCACGACGGTCGCCGGGACGACGTCGCCGTGCGCCCGCAACTGCACCTCGCACTCGACCGGGGCGGTGGGCCGATCGCCGCCGGTCCAGACCGGACGCACGGCCCGGACCCGGTCGACCTCCAACGCCTCGGCCGGGCCGACGGCGACCGTGTTGGTCTTCGGCGTGATGGAGAGCACGTAGCGGGGACGGCCGTCCGGAGCGGGCCGATCCAGGTGCAGGCCGCGTCGCTGGCCGACCGTGTACTGGTAGGCGCCGGTGTGGCTGCCGACCACCGCCCCGGTGAGCGCGTCGACCACGTCGCCGGGGGCCTCGCCGAGCCGCTGGGCGAGGAAGCCACGGGTGTCGCCGTCGGCGATGAAGCAGATGTCGTGCGAGTCGGGCTTGTCGGCCACGGCGAGGCCGCGCTCGGCGGCCTCGGCGCGTACCTCGGCCTTGGTCGAGCCACCGAGCGGGAAGATCGACCGATCGAGCTGCTCGCGGGTCAGCACCGCGAGCACGTACGACTGGTCCTTGGCCAGGTCGACGCTGCGTCGCAGCAGGCCGTCGGCGCCCAGCCGGGCGTGGTGGCCGGTCACCACCGCGTCGAAGCCCAGGGCCACCGCCCGGTCCAGCACCGCGGCGAACTTGATCTTCTCGTTGCAGCGCAGGCACGGGTTCGGGGTACGGCCGGCCGCGTACTCGGCGACGAAGTCGTCCACCACGTCGGAGTGGAACCGGTCGGCCATGTCCCAGACGTAGAACGGAATGCCGATCACATCGGCGGCCCGGCGGGCGTCCCGGGAGTCCTCCAGGGTGCAGCAGCCGCGGGCGCCGGTGCGGTAGGTCTGCGGGTTACGGGCCAGCGCCAGGTGCACGCCGGTGACGTCGTGCCCGGCCTCCACCGCACGGGCCGCCGCCACGGCGGAGTCCACCCCGCCCGACATCGCCGCCAGAACCCTCACCAGCTCACTCCCCTCGTCCCCACCGAGGGTATCCGGCTCAGCGGGGCGTGCGGAGGGCGGCCGCGCGCCGGGCCCGCTCCACGGCGGCCGGCAGCGCGGCGATGAGGGCGTCGACGTCCGCCCGGGTGCTGGTGTGACCGAGGGTGAACCGGAGCGAGGAGCGCGCCCGGTCGTCGTCGGCGCCCATCGCCAGCAGCACGTGCGAGGGCTGGGCCACCCCGGCGGAGCAGGCCGAGCCGGTCGAGCAGGCGATGCCCTGGGCGTCGAGGAGGAGCAGCAGGGCGTCCCCCTCGCAGCGCGGAAAGGAGAAGTGCGCGTTGCCCGGAAGCCGGTCCACCGGGTCACCGTTGAAGATCACCTCGGGCACCGCCTGCCGCACCCGCTCGACCAGCTCGTCGCGGAGCGCGGCGACCCGCGCCGCGTACTCCTGCTGGCCCTTCACCGCAGCCTCGACGGCGACCGCGAAGGCCACGATGCCGGCGGTGTCCAGGGTGCCGGAGCGGACGTCCCGCTCCTGGCCGCCGCCGTGCAGCAGCGGGGTGGCGGCGACGTCCCGGGCCAGCAGCAGCGCGCCGACCCCGGCCGGGCCGCCGAGCTTGTGCCCGGTCACGGTGAGCGCGGACACGCCACTGGCGGCGAAGTCGACCGGTACCTGACCGACCGCCTGGATCGCGTCGGTGTGGAACGGCACCCCGTGCTCGGCGGCCACCGCCGCCAGCTCGGCGACCGGCTGGACGGAGCCCACCTCGTTGTTGGCCCACATGGCGGTGACCAGCGCCACCCGGTCGTGGTGTGCGGCGAGTTCGGCGCGCAGCCGCTCGGGGTCGAGCCGGCCGGCGGCGTCCACCGGCAGCCAGCCGACCTCGGCGCCCTCGTGCGCGGTCAGCCAGTCCACCGCGTCCAGCACCGCGTGGTGCTCCACAGCGCTGGAGACCACCCGGATCCGCTCGGCGCGGGTCGCGCGGCGGGCCCAGAAGACACCCTTCACCGCGAGGTTGTCGCTCTCCGTGCCACCTCCGGTGAAGATGACCTCGGACGGCCGGGCGCCCAGGGCGGCGGCCACCCGCTCCCGCGACTCCTCCACCCGCCGCCGGGCACGCCGGCCCGCCGCGTGCAGCGACGACGCGTTGCCCACCTCGCGGGCCGTGGCGACGTACGCCTCCAGTGCCTCGTCGAGCATCGGGGTCGTCGCCGCGTGATCCAGGTATGCCATCGGTGTTCAGCCTAACGGCCGAGCCCGGTCCCGCCGGATGCCGGACCACCCGTCCCGCCGCGCGGCCCATCGATCCCGCGTCGATGCGACCGTTCTCACTCGGTACGCTCAGCAGAACTGATCGGCGGGCCGGCTCAGCTCCCCGGCCCGCCGATCAGCCCTCTCCCACTGCACAGGTGGGGCCGCAACGACGGGAGCCGCCGTCCGGATCACCGGACGGCGGCTCTGTCGTTCAGCCGGGAAGGGTCACTTCCGCTTGCGGATCTCCTCGGCGGCCTGCGGGACGACCTTGAACAGGTCGCCGACCACGCCGAAGTCGGCCAGCTCGAAGATCGGCGCCTCGGCGTCCTTGTTCACCGCGACGATGGTCTTCGAGGTCTGCATGCCGGCCCGGTGCTGGATCGCGCCGGAGATGCCGAGCGCGACGTAGAGCTGCGGGGAGACCGTCTTGCCGGTCTGGCCGACCTGGAACTGGTGCGGGTAGAAGCCGGAGTCGACCGCCGCGCGGGACGCGCCGACCGCGCCGCCGAGCAGGTCGGCCAGCTCCTCGACCAGCTTGAAGTTGTCGGCGTTGCCGACACCCCGACCGCCGGAGACGACGACCGAGGCCTCGGTGAGCTCGGGGCGGGAGCCCTTCTGCTCGGCGACCCGCTCGACGACCTTGGCCAGCTTGTCCGCGTCGGCGACCGACACGGTGAGCTGCTCGACGGCCGGGGTGGCCGCGGCCGGGGTCGGGTTGAGCGAGTTCGGCCGGACGGTGACCAGCGGCAGGCCCTTGGTGACCTTGGACTTGACGATGGTGGAGCCGGCGAAGGCGACCTGGGTCGCGGTGCCGTCGGCGGTCAGGGCCACCACGTCGGTCAGGATGCCGTTGTCCAACTTGACGGCCAGGCGGGCGGCGATCTCCTTGCCCTCCTGGGAGGAGGCGAGCAGCACCGCGGCCGGCTGTACCCGGCCGACCAGCTCGGCCAGCACGGTGGCCTTCGGGGCCACCAGGTAGCCGTCGATCTCCTCGCCCTCGGCGGCGTAGATCTTCTCCGCGCCGTACTCGCCCAGTTTGGCGCTCAGCGCCTCGGCGGCGCCGGCACCACCGAGCACGACCGCGCTCGGGGTGCCCAGCTCGCGGGCGAGGGTGAGCATCTCGAGGGTGACCTTCTTGACGCCGAACTCCCGAGTGGCTTCGACGACGACGAGAACCTCAGACATGTCCAGACCTCTCACACGAACTTCTCGGTGGCGAGGAACTCGACCAGCTGCACGCCGCCCTCGCCCTCGTCGGTGATCTTCTCGCCGCCGGAGCGCGGCGGACGCTTGGTGTGCTCCAGCACGGCGCTGGTCGCGCCGTCGAAGCCCACCTCGGAGGGGGCGACGCCGAGGTCACCCAGGGAGAGCGTCTGCACCGGCTTCTTCTTGGCGGCCATGATGCCCTTGAAGGAGGGGTAGCGCGGCTCGTTGATGGTGTCCCAGACGGAGACCACGGCCGGGGTCGAGGCGGTGACCACCTCGTAGCCCTCCTCGGTCTGCCGCTCGACGGTCAGCGTGCCGCCGTCGACGGTGAGCTTGCGCGCGCCGGTCAGCGCGGCCACGCCGAGCCGCTCGGCGATCATGTGCGGCATGACCTGGACCCGGCCGTCGGTCGACTCGGCGCCGCAGATCACCAGGTCGGCACCGAGCTGGCCGAGGGCGGCGGCGAGCACCTTCGAGGTGGTCACGGCGCAGGACCCGTGCAGCGCGTCGTCCAGCACGTGCACGGCCTTGTCCGGGCCCATGGAGAGCGCCTTGCGGATCGACTCGGTCGCCCGGTCCGGACCCATGGTCAGGATGGTGACCTCGCCGCCGTGCGCCTCCTTGATCTTCAACGCCTCTTCGATGGCGTACTCGTCCATCTCGTTGATGACGTTGTTCGCCGAACCGCGGTCGACAGTGTTGTCGTCAGAACGCAGGTTGCGGTCCGCGCCCGAATCGGGCACCTGCTTGACGAGTACGACGATGTTCATCGCGCTTCGACGACCCTCCTGTTTGGTGTAGCGATCACTCGCCCGGTCACGGGCGCAGCCTCCCGCGTGACTTAACGGTCGGTCAACCGCGGGCTGCTGTGCACTTGCCCACGGGGCAATGTTACCCGCAAGTAGCATCGGCTCCCCGGGGCCTCAGAGTGACACGAATCACCGGGTCGGGGCAGCGTTCACGGCTCCTGATCAGGCGAAGCGGTCAGGCGGGCTCGGCCAGCGCGTCCCTGATCTTGTCGATCACCGCCGCCTCGGCCGGGGCCACCCCCCGGTGCGCCTGCGCCACCCGGTCCACTGCGGCCAGCACCACCGACCGGTACGCCGCGACGTCCCCCGGCGACTTGGCCCGGAGGATCTCGACCGCCCGGGCCAGCGCCGGCAGGGTGACCGCCTCGACCTCCAGGGCCGAGTCGTGCGGCAGCTCCGGCAGCGGACCGGTGGTCAACGCCGCCTTGACCACTCCGCTGGCGTCCGCGAGCGCACCGGAGGCGGCGATGCTCTCCCGCACCATGGCCAGCACCCCGGGCACCGCGTTGGAGACCAGGAAGACCGCCCCGAAGGCCCCCGTCCGGAGGGTGAGCTGCTCGTCCGCCGTCAACGGTTCCATGATCACGGAGTGTAGACGTACGGGGTCGTGGTGGTGACCGCAACGAGCCCGAGCCGCTCCAGGATGGGCCGGCTGTCCGGCGAGCAGTCCACCTGCACCAGCGTCTTGCCGCGCTGCTCGGCCAGCCGCGCCCGGTACGCCACCAGCGCCCGGTAGATGCCCTTCTTCCGCCACTCCGGCAGGGTGGAGCCACCCCAGAGGGTGGCGAAGCCGGTGTTCGGCAGGTAGCGCACCCAGCCGGCGCTGACCACGGTGTCACCCGCCTCGGCCACCACGATCGTGATCGACTGCGGATCCGCCTCGATCTCCTTCGCCAGCCCGGTCACCAGGTGGCTCCGGTCCTCGTGCCAGACCGCCTCCTCCATCGCGGCGATCCGCTCCAGGTCCTCGCGGGTGGTGACCTCCCGCAGGCGTACCCCTTCGGGCAGCACCGGAACGGCGGCGGCCAGCGCCGCGACCGGGCCGACCACCACGGTTTCCAGGTCCTCCGGTACGAAACCCGCGGCGCGCAGCCGGTCCCCGAGGTCGGCCGGCTCGTCGTGGCCGTTGAGCTTCCACTCGACCGCCTCGCCCCGGGCCCGGAAGAACTCGACCTGCCGGGCGATCAGCGCGTCCAGCTCGGCGCCGGCCAGCCCACCCAGGTCCCGGTAGGTGAGGAAGCCGCGGTGGTCCAGGCCGATGACCCGGACCATCGGGCCGTCGCGCTCGACGGTCACCCCGGCCGGCAGCGGGTCCGGGATCTCCGGGCGGATCTGGTGGTCATAGGCGTCGCGGAGGCTCCGCACATCGAGGTCGGTCACCCGTCCAGGCTACGACCATGACAAAGCGGATAATCGGTGGCGTGTGGCAGATGATCAAGCGGTGGTTCGACCCGCACGAGCTTCGGTCCGTTGGCACCACCCCCGACTACCGGTTCTCCCTGGCCAACGAGCGGACCTTCCTGGCCTGGCTGCGTACCGGCCTGGCGCTGGTGGCCGGTGGCCTGGCGGCAGCGCAGTTCCTGCCCCGCCTGCCCCTGGCCCACCTGCGCGAGGTGATCGCGATCGCGCTGCTGCTGCTCGGCGGTACCACCGCGCTGCGGGCGGTGGACCACTGGGCGCGCACCGAGCGGGCGATCCGGCTCGGTGAGGAACTGCCCGCGTCGCGGTTCCCGGCGATCCTCGCCCTCGTCGTGGCGCTCGGCGCGCTGCTGCTGGTGGTCGCCGTGCTGGTTCGGGGCGTCGGGTGACCCGCGATCCGGGGCTGCAACCCGAGCGGACCCGGCTGGCCTGGCGGCGCACGCTCCTGGCGCTCACCGGGGTCACCGTCCTGGAGATCCGGCTGGCCCTCGCCGGCCACACGTTCGACGCGGTGCTGGCCGGCGTCGCGGTGGCGGCCTGGGCGGGCACGCTGCTCGTCAACTGGCGGCAGGCCGTCGGCACCGGGCCCGGGCGCCGGTACGCGTTCCCGTTGACCGCCCTCGCCACGGCCGGCCTGGCGCTGCTGGGGGTGCTGCACGTGCTGCGCGGGCTGCGCTGAACGGCACCGATGGTCCATGATGTCCGGCATGGCTCGCCTGTACGGACTTCTCTTCGTGGCCGAGGTCGTGCTCGCTGTCTGCGCGCTGATCAGCTGCCTCTCCGCCGAGGACGGTGAGATCCGGGCGCTGCCCCGGGTCGCCTGGGTGCTGATCATCCTGTTCTTCCCGCTGGTCGGCTCGGTCGCCTGGTTCGTCGCCGGGCGGGAGCCGGCAGCCCGCCGGCCCCGTAGCGCCTGGCCGATGGGGAACGGGTTCTCCGAACAGGAGCGCCGCCGGCCGGTCGCGCCCGACGACGACCCGCAGTTCCTGTCGTCGCTGGCCGAGCGGACCCGCCGGGACGACCAGGAGCTGCTGCGACGCTGGGAGGAGGACCTGCGCCGGCGCGAGGAGCAGCTGCGCCGCCGGGAGGAGGACCGGCCCGAAGTCTGAGCGAACCGCCCGTTGGCCGGATCGGCAACCAGGTGAACGCGGACCCGGCGACTCCCCGCGCCGCCCACCGGACGCCGCGCCCGAGCGTCGGCCGGGCAGAATCGACGGCGTGCAGATCAGCATGCTCGGCCCTCTGGAGCTGCGCGCCGACCCCGGTACACCGGTCGAGATCGGTGGCGCCCGGCTACGCCGGCTGCTGATCCTGCTCGCCCTGGAGCCCGGCCGGACGGTCACCGTCGGCCGGCTGGCCGACGGCGTCTGGGAGGGCGACCCGCCCGCCGGCGTGGCCAACGCGCTGCAAGCCCTCGTCTCCCGCCTGCGCCGCAGCATCCCCGGGCTGCCGGTCGAGGCGCGCCCGGGCGGCTATCTCCTCGCGGTGTCCCCGACGGACGTCGACCTGCACCGGTTCGAGGCCGCCGTGCGCACCGGCCGGGCCCGGTTCACCGAGGACCCGGCGGACGCCTGCCGCCGGCTGGCCGGGGCGCTGGCGCTGTGGCGGGGGCCGGCCCTGGCCGACGTCGCCGACGCCGACTTCGCCCGGGCGCCGGTGGCCCGGCTCACCGAGCTGCGGCTGGCCGCCACCGAGGACCTGATCGAGGCGCGCCTCGGCCGGGAGGCGCCCGACCTCCTGCTGCCGGAGCTGCGCGAGCTGGTCGCCGCCCACCCGTTGCGGGAACGGTTGGCCGGGCTGCTGATCCGGGCGCTGCACCGGGCCGGACGGTCCGCCGAGGCGCTGGCCGAGTACGAGCGCATGCGGGCCACTCTCGCCGACACCCTGGGCACCGATCCGGGACCGGAGCTGGCGGCGCTGCACCTGGAGATCCTGCGCGGCGGGCCGGAACCGGAGGACGCCACCGCCGGGCTGCGCGGGGCCGGCGCCCCGGTCGGCGTCGCCGCGGACCGGGCGGGCCTCGCCGCCGACAGCCGCGCCGCGACCCTGGTGCGGGGCAACCTGCCGGCCACCATGACCAGTTTCGTCGGGCGGGCGGACGCGGTGGCCCGGGTCGAGGCGCTGCTCGACCGGTTCCGGCTGGTCACGCTCACCGGGCCGGGCGGGGCGGGCAAGACCCGGCTGGCCGTCGAGTCGGGCCGGACGGTGGCCGACCGCTTCCCGGACGGGGTCTGGCTGGTGGAACTCGCCCCGGTCACCGACCCGGCCGAGGTGCCGCAGGCCGTGCTCGCCGCGCTCGGCCTGCGCGAGCAGGCGCTGCTCGCCCGCGCCAACCGCGCGGCACCCGAGCCGGCCGAGCCGGCCGACCGGCTGGTCGAGGCGCTCGCCGGTCGGTCCGCCCTGCTGCTGCTCGACAACTGCGAACACCTGCTCGACGCGGCGGCGGCGCTCGCCGACCGGTTGCTCACCGCCGGCCCCGGGCTGCGGGTGCTGGCCACCAGCCGGGAGCCGCTGGGGGTCACCGGGGAGGCGCTGCGGCCGGTGGAGTCGCTGGCCCTGCCGCCGGCCGACGCGGACCCGGCGACCGCGCTGGCGTACCCGGCGGTGCGGCTCTTCGCCGACCGGGCCGGCGCGGTGCGCCCGGACTTCGCGGTGGACGAGGCCACGGTCGGCCCGGTCGTCCGGATCTGCCGCGCGCTGGACGGGATGCCGCTCGCCATCGAACTGGCCGCCGCGCGCCTGCGCTCGATGACCGCGGGGCAGGTGGACAGCCGGCTGGACGACCGGTTCCGGCTGCTGACCGGCGGCAGCCGCACGGCGCTGCCCCGACACCAGACCCTGCGGGCGGTGGTCGACTGGAGCTGGGACCTGCTGGACGACGATGAGCGGACACTGTGGCGGCGGTTGGCGGTCTTCGCCGGCGGGGCCACCCTGGACTCGGTGGAGCGGGTCTGCGCCGACCCGGACGACGTGGCGACGGTGCTCGACCGGCTCTCCGCGCTGGTGGAGAAGTCTCTGGTGGTGGCGGGCGGCGACGCCGAGCCGCGCTACCGGATGCTGGAGACGATCCGGGAGTACGGCCTGCACCGGCTGGCCGAGGCCGGGGAGGCGGACCGGGTGCGGCGGGCGCACGCCGCCGAGTACCTGACCCTCGCCGAGACGGCCGAGCCGTGGCTACGGACCGGGGAGCAGCTCGGCTGGCTGCGTCGGCTGGCCACCGACCACGACAACCTGCACACCGGGCTGCGGCACGCCATCGCCGTGGCGGACGTGCCGACCGCGGTCCGGTACGCCGCCGCGCTCGGCTGGTACTGGTGGCTGAGCGGGCAGCGGGCCGAGGGCGCCGAGCTGGCCGCCCAGGCCCTCGCGCTGCCCGGCGCCGACGAGCGGGCCGCCCCGGATCGGCTCGCCGTCGCCCTCACCATGGCGGCGCTCAATCTGGTCTCCACCCGCAACGACATTCCCACCAGCCTGGGCTGGCTGGAGCGGGCGGCGGAGCTGGCCACGGGCCACGAGTCGGCACACCCGGTCCTGCGGTTGGTCGGGCTGGTCGTCGCGTCGTTCCGCAACGGGCTGCCGCCGCAGGCCCCGGCCGAGATCGCCGCGCTCTTTGCCGACCCGGATCCATGGGTGGCGGGCACCGCCCGGCTGTTCCAGGCGCACGCGTACCTCAACGCGGGACTGTCCGACGAGACCGCGGAGGCCGACCTGCGGGCCGCGCTGGAGCACTACCGCGCGGTCGGCGACCGGTGGGGCATGTCGTTCGGCCTGACCTCGCTGGCCGATCTGCTGGACCGGCGCGGTGAGGCGATCCGGGCCACCCCGTTCCACGAGGAGGCCCTCGCCTACTTCGAGGAGCTGGGGGTGCCGGACGACGTCCCGGAGATGCGGCTGCGCCTCGCGCACAACCTGTGGCGGCGCGGCGACCACGACCGGGCCCTCGCGGCGCTGGCCCGGGCCACGCGGGAGGCGGAACACGGTTCGGACGAGACCCGGGCGGCGTTGGGGTACGGGCGAGCGGAGATCCTGCGCGCCCAGGGCGACTGGGCGGGGGCCCGGGCCTGCCTGGTGGAGAGCATCCGGCTGATCGGCGAACGGGCCGTGGCCCCGCAGTGGCGGGCGCTCAGCGCCGCCAACCTGGCCGCGCTGGACGCCGTCGACGGGGACCTCGAATCCGCCCGCGCCCACCACGACCGCGCGCTCGACCTGGCCATCGGCTCGCAGGACGCCCCGGTCGTCGGCGCGGTGCTGGTCGGCTTCGCCGACCTGGCGTTGCGGCTGGGTCGCCCGGCCGCCGCCGCCCGGCTGCTGGGCGCGGCGAGCGGCGTACGGGGCGGCCCGGACCACACGGTCCTGGACCGCCGCCGGGTGGAGGCCGCCGCCCGCGCCGCGCTCGGCGAGGCGGGCTTCGCCGAGGCGTACGCGGGCGGGCTGGGCTACCGGTTGGAGACCGCCGCCGAGGCGGTCCGGGTCACACTCGACGCCTGAGCGCCCGCACCGCGAGCGGGGCGAACACGGCGAGCAGCACGGCCGCCCAGATCAGCGACCGGATGGCCGGGCCCGCCACCGGGCCGGAGACCAGCAGGCCGCGCAGCGCGTCGGCCAGGATGGTGGCCGGGTTGACCTCCACCCAGTGCTGCATCCAGGACGGCATCTTCTCCGTCGGCACGAACGCGTTGCTGGTGAAGGTGAGCGGGAAGATCACCATGAAGCCGAAGATCTGCACCTTGTCCGGCTCGCTGACCAGCACCCCGACCAGCACGGAGATCCACGAAGCGGCCAGGGAGAAGACCAGCAGCAGGGCGAACGCGGCGAGCAGCCCGGCAGCCCCGTTTCCCACCCGGAAGCCGAGGATCATCCCGACGCCGAGCAGCAGCGTCACCGACCAGGCCTGCTTGACGGTGTCGGCGAGGATCCGCCCGGCCAGCGGCGCCCAGCGGGCGATCGGCAGCGCCTGGAGGCGGTCGAAGACCCCCTTGGTCAGGTCGGTGTTCAGCCCGAAGCCCGTGGTCATGGTGGCGAAGAAGGCGTTCTGCACGATGATCCCGGGCAGCGCGAACTTCAGGTAGTCGCCGGGCGACCCGGCGATCGCGGTGCCGAACACGTACGTGAACAGCAGCACGAACATCACCGGCTGGATACTCAGGTCGAGCAGTTCCATCGGGTTGTGCTTGATCTGCACCAGGCTGCGCCAGGCCAGGGTGAGGGTGTGTCGCAGCCCGGCCGCGAGGCCCGGCCGGCGGGCCGGGGCGAGCGGGGTGGCGAGGGTGGCGGCGGTCATGCGGGGATCCTCTCCAGGTCGGCGTCGGCGGGGCTGCCCTGCTCGGCGCGGTGACCGGTCAGGGAGAGGAAGACCTCGTCCAGGCTGGCGCCGCGCAGGGCCAGCTCGGCCACGGTGACCTCGGCGGCGTCGAGCCGGCGGACCACGGCCGGCAGCACCCCCGGGTCGTTCACCGCCACCGAGACGGTGGTCTGGGCGACCTCCGGGGTGAGCGCGGTGACCTCGCCGGCGATGGCGAGCACGGTGGGCAGGTCGGCCGGGTCGGCCGGCCGTACGGCGAGCACCTGCCCGCCGGTGCGGGCCTTCAGCTCCTCCGGGGCGCCCTGGGCGATGACCCGGCCGTGGTCGACCACGGCGATCTCGCCGGCGAGCTGGTCGGCCTCCTCCAGGTACTGCGTGGTCAGCAGCACGGTCACCCCGTCGGCGACCAGGCCGCGGACGATGTCCCAGAGTTCGTTGCGGCTGCGCGGGTCGAGCCCGGTGGTCGGCTCGTCGAGGAAGAGCACCTGCGGCCTGCCGACCAGGCTGGCGGCCAGGTCGAGGCGGCGCCGCATGCCGCCGGAGAAGGTCTTGGCGGCCCGTTCGGCGGCGTCGGTGAGCTGGAAGTCGGCGAGCAGCTGCCGGGCGCGGGCCCGGGCGTCGGCCCGGGACAGCCCGAGCAGCCGACCGATGAGCAGCAGATTCTCGGTGCCGGTGAGATTCTCGTCGACCGAGGCGTACTGGCCGGTGAGGCCGATCAGCTGGCGCACCCGGTGGGCGTCGCGGCGGACGTCGTACCCGCCGACGGTGGCGTGGCCCTCGTCGGCGGCGAGCAGGGTGGCCAGCACCCGGACCGCGGTGGTCTTGCCGGCCCCGTTCGGCCCGAGCAGGCCGAACACCGTGCCGGCGGGGACGGCCAGGTCCACGCCGGCCAGAGCGGTGGTCGCGCCGAAGCGGCGGACCAGGCCCTCCGCGCGGATCGCGTATGTCATCGACAACTCCCGTCGTTCTCGCTGGTCACCCCACCTTGAGCGACGGCGCTGACGTTACGACGACAGGCGCTGACAGACCGCTGATTTGCTGCTGACAGAGGCCCGCGACCGTGGTCAGGCCAGGTTCGACGAGCGGGGGTACGCGTCGGACGGGTCGGTCAGCACGTTGACCAGGTACGGCATCCCGGCGTCGAAGGCACGGGCCAGGGCGGGGCCGAGGTCGGCGGCCTTCTCCACCGTCTCGCCCGCGCCGCCGAGCGCCTCGACCACCTTGTCGTAGCGCAGCCCGGGCTGGAGGTCGGCGGCCACGTCGTAGCCGTACATGGCCCGCATCGGATGCTTCTCCAGGCCCCAGATGCCGTTGTTGCCGACCACGATGACCACCGGGAGCCGCTGGCGGACCAGGGACTCGACGTCCATCAGCGAGAAGCCGGCCGCACCGTCGCCCATCAGCACGCAGATCTGCCGGTCCGGGTGGCTGACCCGGGCCCCCATCGCGTAGCCCATGCCGGTGCCGAGGCAGCCGTACGGGCCGGGGTCGAGCCAGGTGCCGGGCTGCGCCGGCTCCAGGTACTTCCCGGCGTACGAGACGAAGTCGCCGCCGTCGCCGATGGTGATCGCGTCGCCGGCGAGCACCTTGCGCAGCTCACCGTAGACCCGGGCCGGGCGGATCGGGTCGGTCTCGGCGGCCATCTCCTCGGCGTCGCGGGCCTTCGCGGCGTCCTCGGCGGCGCGCAGCTGCGCGATCCAGTCGGCGTGGTCGGCCCGGTCGCCCGGGTGCTCGGCGAACGCGGTGAGGATCAGCCGCAGGTCGCCGGCGGGGCCGGCGGCCGGCTGGACGTGCCCGGCGCGCTGGCTGGGCGCGTCGATGACGTGCACCACCTTGGCCTCGCCGAAGTCGCCGAAGGCGAGCCGGAAGTCGAGCGGGGTGCCGACCACCACGACCACGTCGGCACCCTTGAGCGCGACCCGGCGGGCCTTGGCGAAGGCGAGCCGGTGCGCGGGTGGCAGCGCGCCCCGGCCCATGCCGTTGGTGAAGACGGGCACCTGGAGGGATTCGGCGGCGGCGCGCAGGGCGTCGACCGCGTCGCCCGCGTACACCTCGGAGCCGGCGATGATCACCGGGCGGGACGCGCCGGCGATCAGGCCGGCGGCCTTGGCGACCTCCTCTGGGTCGGCCTCGATCGGCGCGACCGGGGTGACCGCGGGCAGCTCGGCGTCGCCGACCGAGAAGACGGCCTCGAGCGGGAAGTCGAGGAAGGCGGGGCCGCGGTGCGGGGTGAGCGCCGCGGTGAGCGCGGCGCTGACCGCGCGCGGGATGTCGTCGGCGCTGAACACCGTCTCGGCGTGCTTGGTGACCGGGGCGACCAGGGGCAGGTGGTCCATCTCCTGGAGGCTGCCGGAGCCCCAGCGGAATTGCGGGGCGCGTCCGCCGAGCACCAGCACCGGAGAGGCGTTGAAGAAGGCGCTGGTCAGGCCCGAGACGCCGTTGGTGACCCCGGGGCCGGCGGTGAGTACGGCCAGCCCGGGACGGCGCCGGAGCTTCGCCACCGCCTCGGCGGCGAACACGGCGGACTGCTCGTGCCGGACGTCGTAGAGCGGGAAGCCGGTCTTGTGCGCGGCGTCGTAGAGCGGGAAGACGTGCCCGCCGGAGAGGGTGAACATCTCCTGTACGCCGTGCGCGCGCAGCGCCGCGAGGGCCAGCTCCCCGCCGTGCCCCTCGACCCGTTCCGCCATCGCCGCTCCCCTTCGTCGCATGACCGAAGTCACACGCTACTGGTCGGTAGGCGAGATGTGAACGCCCTCGGGCCGGCGGCGGGGTTGGGCCGCCGACCCGAGGGCCACGGCTCAGCGGCCGGTGAAGTCCGGCTTGCGCTTCTCGACGAACGCGGCCATGCCCTCGCGCCGGTCGTCGGTGGCGAACAGCGCCGCGAAGAGCTGACTCTCCCAGGCCAGGCCCGAGTTGAGGTCCATGTCCAGGCCACCGTCGACGGCCAGCTTGGCCGCCCGCAGGGCCTGCACCGGGCCGGTCAGGAACGGCTTCACGTAGGCGACGGCGGCGTCGTAGACCTCGGCGGCCGGGACCACCTGGTCGGCCAGACCGATCCGCAGCGCCTCCTGGGCGTCGATCATCCGGCCGGTCATGATCAGGTCCTTGGCCCGGGCCGGGCCCACCAGGCGGGCCAGCCGCTGGGTGCCGCCGGCGCCGGGGATGATGCCGAGCTTGATCTCCGGCTGGCCGAGCTTGGCGTCCTCGGCGACGATCCGCCAGTCGCAGGCCAGGGCCAGCTCGCAGCCGCCGCCCAGGGCGTACCCGGTGATCGCGGCGACCACCGGCTTCGGGATCCGGGTGAACGCGCCCAGCGCGCTGGACAGGTCGGCCGCCCGCTCCGCCATGTCCACGTAGGACATGTCGGCCATCTCCTTGATGTCCGCCCCGGCGGCGAAGACCTTCTCCCCGCCGTACACGATGACGGCGCGGACCTCGGCGTCGGCGGTGGCCGCGGCCGCGGCGGCGCGCAACTCCTCCTGGACCTGCTTGTTCAGCGCGTTCATCGGCGGCCGCTCCAGCCGGATGGTGCCGATGCCGTCCTTCACTTCCAGCCTGACGAACTCGCCCACGCTGCCCTCACTTCCTCGTCGAAGTCGCGTGCCAACCTTACGGCCCGGCTCGTTGGGGTAGACAGTGTGGTGTCCACCCCGACACCCGGAGTGAGGCCATGATCACGTACTACGACGACCGGTCGGTGCAGGTCACCTCCACGGCTGTGCGGGTGGACGGGCGCACCTATCGGCTCGCCGAGCTGGGCATGGTCTGGCACCGGCGGGGCAGCCGCTCCTGGCGGGTGCTCGCCGGCCGGGGCGCGATCGGCGCCGCCCTGGCCGGACCGCTGGTGGCCGCGGTGCTCGGCCTCGCACTCGCGCTCCGGCTGCACCGTTCCCCCGTGGTCACCATCGCCATCGTCGGCGCGTCCGTGCTGGTCGGCCTCGGCGTCGGGCCGCTCGCCGACGTGCTCTTCGAGCACCTGGACCGGTCGTACGCCCGGGGCAGCCGGGACCTGGAGATGTGGGCCCGCTGGCGCGGCCGGCCGGTGCGGCTGCTGCGGACCGGCGATGCGCTGCGCTTCGGCCAGATCTACCGGGCCGTGCAACGGGCCATGGAGAGCGCGCCGCAGGACGTGATCGGCTCGTCCGGCGGCAGCCCCCGGTCGCGCAGCGGACCGTAGACGCCCTGCCCGGTCATGGCCGTCGCCGCCGCCCGACCGCCGGCCGACCCTCGCCAGGGCGCTTCGCCGGCAGCCGGACAGCGGGGCGCCGACCTGCTTCCCGCGGCGCTACGAACTTGATGACGTGAACGGATCGCACCGCGCCGGCGGACCGGCTCGTCCCCGCCGCGCCCCCTTTGGCGGCACGTCGCCCGTGCTGAGTCACCTACGTCATCAACCCCGTAGTGGTTCCGGCCGACCCGCCACGGCACGGGGCGGCGGAACGCCGGCCGGCGGCACCCGCCGGGGTTGAGAGCGGGTGGTTAGGCTGAGTGATGACCCTCTATTACCGGGACGACGCGGTACAGGTCACCTCCGAAGCCATCCACGCCGGCGGGCACGTCGTCAGGCTCGCCGACATCGCGTACGTCTGGCACGCCCGCGGCGCGAACACCCTGGCCGTGCGGGGTCGGGTCCTCGGCCGGGGCGTGCTGGTCCTGCTCCTCTCACTGCCGCCGCTGGTCGCCCTGGTCTGCGTGCTCTCGCTGGCCTGGGGCGCGCAGGACCGGGGCAACTGGAAGCTGGCGCTGCTCGTCCTCGGCGCCTTCGTGGCCGTCGGGCTGGCGCTGACCCCGTTCCTGGAGCTGCCGCTCGGCTGGCTGGACCGCTCCTACGAGCGCGGCAGCCGGGTGCACGAGCTGTGGGTGCAGCACCACGGGCGGGAGGTGATGCTGCTGCGCACACCCGACGCGTTGCGGTTCGGGCAGATCTACCGGGCCGTGCAGCGGGCCGTCGAACAGCACGACCGCCGATGAGCCCCACCCGGGAGTGACGTGCGCCGCCCGCCGCCACCCGGCGGTCCTGGCCCCGCCGACGCACACTGGTGGGCATGGCGATTCCCCTCCCCCGGCCCGGCGCCGTCGTCGGGCTCACCCGTTCCGCCCTGGACCAGGCGCTCGGTTCGGCCGCCGCGTTCGCCGCCGTACCGGCCCGCGCCTTCGCGGTGCTAGACGAGGTCGAGGAGCTGCTGCGCCGGATCAACGGGGTGGTCGACCGGATCGAGGGCACCCTCGACCGCACCGACCGGGTGCTCACCGACGCGGAGGCGGCGGTGCGCGAGGTGACCGTGATCAGCACCGCCGCCACCGAGGCGATCGGGACGGCGACCGAGGTCGCCGCGGCCGCCGCTGTGGTGGTCGGCGAGGCCGAACAGGTCGCCCGCACCGCGGGCGCGGTGGTCGCCGAGGTCGACGCGGTGGCCGGGCGTGCCGCCGGCACCGTGGTCGCGGCCGAGCAGGCGGCCGGCACCGCGGCCGAGCTGCTGGCGACGTACGAGCCGACACTGCGCCGGGCCGCGCCGATGGCGGCCCGGTTCGTCGAACAGTTGAGCCCGGAGGAGGTGACCGCGGCGATCCGGCTGGTCGACGAGCTGCCGAAGCTCAAGGAGCACCTGACCTCGGACGTGCTGCCGATCCTGGCCACCCTGGACCGGGTCGGCCCGGACCTGCACGACCTGCTCGCCGTCACCCGGGACCTCAAGCTGGCCGTCGCCGGCATCCCGGGCCTCGGCATGCTGCGTCGCCGCGGCGAGCGCCGCGGCGACGAACCGGCCGACTGACCCGGTCAGCAGTCGCAGGCCACCGCGGCCCGGGGCGCGGTCAGCTCGTCCACCCGGCGGCGGACCGTCCCCGCCGGGGTGACCACCGGCAGCCCCTCCCGGGCCCAGTACTCGAAGCCGCCGAGCATCTCCCTGACCGCCCAGCCGAGCCGGGCGAACTCCAGCGCGGCCCGGGTCGCCCCGTTGCAGCCGGGCCCCCAGCAGTACGTCACCACCGTGGACCCGGCCGGCACCAGGTCGGCCGCCCGGGCGGCGATCTCGGCGGTGGGCAGGTGCAGCGCGCCCGGCAGGTGCCCCTGCCGCCAGGCCGCGTCGCCGCGGGAGTCGACCACGACCAGCCCCGGCACGCCCGTCTCAAGGGCGGCGTGCACGTCGCTGACGTCGGTCTCGAAGCTGAGCCGGGCACGGAAGTGGGCGGCGGCGGTCGCCGGTTCGGCCGGCGGTACGGAAAAGGTCATGCCTCGATCCTGCGGCCGATCCCGGCAGCGTCGGGAGTGGCGTGATCGCCGTCCTTCGCTAACATCCCGCCATGGCTCCTGTCGACCGCACCGTGGCGGTGCTCGCGTATCCGGGGATGTCGGTGTTCGAGACCGGCATCGTCACCGAGGTGTTCGGGCTGCCCCGGCCCGAGCTGGAGGTCGACTGGTACCGGCTCGTCGTCTGCGCGGAGCGGCCCGGCCCGGTGCCGGTGGTCGGCGGCGCCGCCCTGCACACCCCGCACGGCCTGGCGGACCTGGCCTCGGCGGGCACGGTGATCCTGCCCGGGGTGCCGGACGTGACCGCCGACCCGTCGCCGGAGCTGGTGGCCGCGTTGCGCCGGGCGCACCACCGGGGCGCCCGGCTGATGTCGATCTGCTCCGGCGCGTTCGCCCTGGCCGGCGCGGGACTGCTCGACGGCCGCCGGGCCACCACCCACTGGCGGTACGCGGACCTGCTGGCCCGCCGGCACCCGGCGGTCACCGTCGACCCGGACGTGCTCTACCTCGACGACGGGGACGTCCTCACCAGCGCGGGCAGCGCCGCCGGGCTCGACCTCTGCGTGCACGTCGTCCGCAACGACTTCGGCGCGGCGGTGGCCAACGCGGTCGCCCGCCGGCTGGTGATCCCGCCGCACCGCGACGGCGGGCAGGCCCAGTTCATCGAGGCGCCGGTGGGCGTCGACCCGGACGACGACCGGATCGCCGCCAGCATGGCCTGGGCGGTGCGGCACCTGGCCGAGCCGCTGACCGTCGCGACGCTGGCCGGGCAGGCGCACCTGTCGGACCGCAGCTACCTGCGGCATTTCGCCCGGGCCACCGGCACCAGCCCGATCCGCTGGCTGATCGACCAGCGGGTCCGGGCCAGCCTGGCCCTGCTGGAGACGACCGATGCCCCGGTCGTCGAGATCGCCGCGGCGGTCGGGTTCGACAGCCCGGTCACCTACCGGCACCACTTCGGCCGGGCGATGCGGATCTCACCGTCGGCGTACCGGCGGGCGTTCCGGTCCGGGGCGGCCTGACCGCTCAGACCGGGGTGTAGAGCTCGTCGATCTCCGCCCGGCCGGGCAGCGCCACCGACGCGCCGAGCCGGCGGACGCAGGCCGCCCCGGCCGCCGCGGCCCAGCGCACCGCGTCGACCAGCTCGCGCCCCTCGCCCCAGGCCACCGCGAGGGCGGCGGTGAACGCGTCACCGGCGGCGGTGGTGTCCACCACGTCGACCTTCACCGCCGGGACGTGCGCCGCCGTCCCGTCCCGGTCGACGTACCAGGCGCCCTCCCCGCTAAGGGTGAGCACCGCCCGCGGCACCAGCGCCAGCAGCGCGGCCGGCTCGTCCCGGCCCCGCCCGGTCAGCGCCTGCGCCTCGGGCTCGTTTACCACCAGCAGGTCCACCGCGGCGAGCAGCTCCGCCGGCACCGGCCGGGCCGGCGCCGCGTTGAGCACCACCCGGGTACCGGCCGCCCGGGCCGCCACCGCCGCCTCGGTCACCGTCTCGACGGGCACCTCCAGCTGCGCGACCAGCACGTCCGCCTCGCGTACGGCATCCAGCTCACCCTCGGTGAGGCCGGTGAACGCCCCGTTGGCGCCGGGGGTGACCAGGATGGCGTTCTCCCCCGCCGCGCCGACCATGACCAGGGCGACACCGGAGGTGCCGTACACCACCCGGAGCTGGCCGGCGTCCACCCCGGCCGCCGTGATCCGGGCCTTGAGGGTGACCCCGAAGGCGTCCGAGCCGATCGCGCCGAGGAAGACGCAGGACGCCCCGGCCCGGACCGCGGCGATGGCCTGGTTGGCGCCCTTGCCGCCGGGCAGCATGACGAAGTCGCTGCCGAGCACGGTCTCCCCCGGGCGGGGCAGCGCGGCGGCCGTGCCGACCAGGTCCATGTTGGCGCTGCCGACCACGGCCACCCGGGTCTGCTGCACGGGGTCCTCCCGGGGTCAGGCCGCGCGGGCGGTCCAGCGGTCGCCTGACCGCTCGACGACCAGCGGCAGGCCGAACGTCTTCGACAGGTTGTCGGCGGTGAGCGTCTCGGCGAGCAGGCCCTGCGCCACCACGCCGCCCTCGCGCAGCAGCAGCGCGTGGGTGAAGCCGGGCGGGATCTCCTCGACGTGGTGGGTCACCAGCACCAGGGCCGGGGCGTCCGGGTCGTACGCCAGCTCGGCGAGCCGGGCGACCAGGTCCTCCCGCCCACCGAGGTCGAGCCCGGCGGCGGGCTCGTCGAGCAGGAGCAGCTCGGGGTCGGTCATCAGGGCGCGGGCGATCTGCACCCGCTTGCGCTCGCCCTCCGACAGCGTGCCGTACGCCCGCTCGGCGAGGTGGCCGATGCCGAGCTGGCCGAGCAGGGCGCGGGCGCGGACCTCGTCGGTGCGGTCGTAGCTCTCCCGCCAGCGGCCGACCACCGACCAGGCGGCGGTCACCACGACGTCGCTCACCCGCTCGTCGGCGGGGATCCGCTCGGCGAGGGTCGCGGTGGACAGGCCGATCCGCATCCGCAGCTCGTTGACGTCGGTACGGCCGATCCGCTCGCCGAGGACGTGCGCGGTGCCGGTGGTTGGGTGCAACCGTCCGGCGGCCAGGTTGAGCAGGGTGGTCTTGCCGGCTCCGTTCGGGCCGAGCACCACCCACCGTTCGTCCAGTTCGACCCGCCAGTCGACGTCGTGCACCAGCGCGGTGCCGGAGCGCTTGACGCCCACGCCGTCGAGGCTGACCACCAGATCCGCGTCCACGGTCGAGGGGGCGGGGGCGCCGGCGGCGCCGGGGATCAGGTCACCAGTCACCGGTCCATCCAACCACGCAGGCCGCGCGCTGCCCCCCACGGGCGGGGCCGCCACCTTAGGGTGAGGCGCCGTGTCGTTGGTCACCACACCGGGAGGACCCCGCATGCCCGACCGCCCCGAGGAGCCGCGCGGATGAGCGCGGTCATCGAGATCACCGGTCTCCGGAAGACGTTCCACACCCTGCGCCAGGGGCGCCGGGTCGCCGTCGACGGCTTCGACCTGCTGGTCGAGTCCGGACAGGTGCACGGCTTCCTCGGGCCGAACGGCTCGGGCAAGACCACCACGCTACGCGCCCTGCTCGGGCTGGTCCGGGCCGACGGTGGACGGATGAGCATCCTCGGCGCCGAGTCGCCCGATCGCCTGCCGGAGGTGGCGGGGCGGGTCGGCGCGATCGTGGAGAGCCCGCAGTTCTTCGCCAACTTCACAGGACGTCGCACGCTGCGGCTGCTGGCGCTGGCCGGGGGCGTGCCGACCACCCGCGTCGACGAGGTGCTGGAGCAGGTCGGCCTGCGCGACCGGGCCGACGAGCGGGTCAAGGGCTACTCGCTGGGCATGAAGCAGCGGCTGGCCGTCGCGTCGGCGTTGCTGAAGAGCCCGGAGCTGCTGATCCTCGACGAGCCGGCGAACGGCCTGGACCCGGCCGGCATCCGGGAGATGCGGGACCTGATGGGGGCGCTCGCCGCGGCCGGGGTGACCGTGCTGCTCTCCAGCCACATCCTGGCCGAGATCCAACTCATCTGCGACCACGTGACGATCATCAGCCGGGGCCGACGGGTGGCCCACGGCCGGGTGGACGAGGTGCTGGCCGGCTTCGACCAGCACGAGTGGCGGGTCCGGGTGGCCGAGCCGGAGCGCGCCGCGGCGCTGCTGGGCGGAATCGGCGTGTCGGTCACCGCGCACCCCGGCCACCTGGTGGTCGCCGGGGTCGACGACCCCGAGGTGATCAGCCGCACGCTGGGCGAGCAGGGCCTCTGGGTGCGCGAACTGGTCCCGCTCCGGCCGGACCTGGAGAGCGTCTTCCTGGAGCTGACCGGCGACGTCCCGCACCCGGCGCTGCCGCGGCAGGTGGACGACGCGGCGCCGCACGACATGGTGATCGATCTCGACGCGCGCGAGAGCCGGGAGGTGGACGCGTGAACCTGGTCCGTGCCGAGGTGGAGCGGCTCGCCGCCCGCCGGTTCGTGCAGCTGATGGTGGTGCTGCTGCTGATCGCCTTCGCGGTGACGGTGGCCACCACGCTGGCCGGCTCGCACCGGCCGACGTCCGAGGAACTGAGCCGGGCCCGGGCCCAGGCGGCCGAGGAGGTGGCCACCCTGGAGGCGGCGCACAACCGCTGCCTCCGGATCAAGGCGGGCGAAGTCGTTCCGGACGAGGACGACTACATCCCGCGGAACTGCGCCGAGGTGGACCCGGCCCTGCGCAGCGAGCCGATCACCGCGGCGAACTACCTGGTCGGGGTCTTCGTCTTCGCCCAGAAGGCCAAGCCGCTGCTCTACTTCCTGATCGCCTTCCTGGTGCTCTTCGGGTTCCTGGTCGGCGCCTCCTACATCGGCGCCGACCTGAACTCGGGCGGGGTGGTCAACCTGTTGCTGTGGCGGCCCCGCCGCTGGGCGGTGCTCGGCGCGAAGCTGGGCACGCTGCTCGGCGCGTTGCTGGGGCTCTCCGCGCTGGCGTCGGCGGCGTATATGGGGGTGTTCTGGCTGATCGGCCAGGCGGCCGGGTTCCCCGGCGGGATGGACGGCGAGTTCTGGGCGTCGCTGGGCGCCACGTACGGGCGCGGGTTGGGGCTGGTGCTGCTGGCCGGGGCGCTCGGCTTCGCCATCGCCACCCTGGGCCGGCACACCGCGGCGGCGCTCGGCACGGTGGCCGCGTACCTGGTGGTGTGGGAACTGGGCGCGCGCCTGGTGCTGGACATCGTCGAAGCCGCCCAGCCGGAGCGCTGGATGCTCTCCAGCTATGTGGCCGCCTGGCTCAGCGGCGAGGTCCGGTTCTGGGACCGCTTCGCCTGCGACGCCGGCTCGGGTTTCTGCGACGGCACCTACGCGATCGGCTGGCCCGCGGGGCTGGCGGTGCTGCTCACCCTGGCCGTCGGGCTGGTCGCCGCCGCGTTCACCACGTTCCGCCGCCGGGACCTGATCTGAGTCCGCCGGGTGCGGGCCTCCCGGAGGCCCGCACCCGGCAACTCCTTGCAGTTACACCCCACCCTCGTGAAGAATTCCTTCACATGGCGGGACGGGCGGCGGCGGACGGACGGTCAGCCGACCGTGGAGCCGAACACCTCGTCGCGCACCGCGTCCAGCGCGGTCCGCAGCGCGCCGCGCAGGATCGGCTCCTCGGTCAGCCCCGTGGCGACCACCCGCGGCCGGACCAGAGTGATGGCGGCGACCTCGTGCTGCACCCGCTCGGCCAGCGCCGCCCCGCCGGCCTGACCCACCTCGCCGGCGAGCACCACCAGCGGCGGGTCGAGCACCACGCAGGTGCTCGCCACGCCGAGCGCCAACCGGCGGGCCAGCTCGTCCAGCATCGGGCCGCCGGCCGCGCCGGCGGCGATCGCGGCGCGTACCGCCTCCGCCGCGTCGGCCACGGCGAAGCCGTGCTCGGCGGCCACCGCACGGACCGCGTCGGCGCCCGCGAGCTGTTGGAACGCCGGCTTGGCCCGCTTCGAGACGTCCCGCGGGATGGGTACGCCGGGCACCGGCAGGTAGCCGATCTCGCCGGCCGCGCCGCTGCTGCCGTGGTGCAGCCGTCCGCCCAGCACGATGGCCAGACCCACGCCCGCGCCCACCCAGACCAGCACGAAATCCGACATGCCCTGGGCCGCGCCGGACTGGGCCTCGGCGACGGCGGCCAGGTTGACGTCGTTCTCGAAGACCACCGGGATGCGCAGATCCTCGCGGAGGGCCGCGAGCAGCCCGCTGTGCCACCGCGGCAGGTTGAACGCGAAAGTGATGTCGCCGGTGCCCGGATCCACCAGGCCGGGGGTGCCCAGCACCACCCGCCGCACGCTGGACAGCTCCGCGCCGGCGCTGCTCGCCACCTGGACCACGGCGTTGTGCACCACACCCACCGGGTCGTCGGTGTCCCGGGTGGACTGCTCGACCCGGCCGACGACCGCGCCGGTGATGTCCGCGCAGGCCGCCACCACCCGCTCCGCGCCGACGTCCACCCCGATCACGTACGCGCTGCCCGGGCGCACCGCGTAGAGCTGGGCGTTCGGGCCCCGCCCGCCGGCCTGCTCGCCGACCCGGGTGACCAGGCCGCGCTCCTCCAGCCGCTCCACCAGCTGAGAGGCGGTGACCTTGGAGAGCCCGGTCAGCTCGCCGATCCGAGCCCGGGTGAGCGGCCCGCGTTCGAGGAGCAGCTCCAGCGCCGCGCGGTCGTTCAGCGCCCGCAGCAGGCGGGGGGTGCCGGGCAGGCGGGTCGCACTCATACCACGTCCTCTATTTTCAGTAAAGTTTGCTAACCATAAAACACCTTCGGCGGGGCGCCCGTTAGCGTATCGGCCACCCCGCTCCGGAGTCGCCGGACGATCCGGCAGGGAAAGGGGATACTCGTGGGGTTGGATCCAGGACTCCGGCGGCTGGCGCTGAGCACGCTGCTGGCCGCGTACCCGGGGCCGGTTCCGCCCGACTGGGCGGTCGACCTGCTCGCCGAAGGGCTCGCCGGGCACACCCTGTTCGGCACCAACATCCACGACCCGGCCCAGGTCGCGGCGACCACCGCCGCGCTGCGCGCCGGCCGCCCGGACGTCATCGTCGCGATTGACGAGGAGGGCGGCGACGTCACCCGGCTTGCCCACGCGACCGGCAGCCCGTACCCCGGCAACGCCGCCCTGGGCGCGGTCGACGACCTGACCCTGACCCGCCAGGTGTACGCGGCGATCGGCGCGGAGCTGGCCGCCCTCGGCATCACCGTCGACCTGGCACCCACCGTCGACGTGAACACCGCCGACGAGAACCCGGTGATCGGCACCCGCTCGTTCGGCGCGGACCCGGCCCGGGTGGCCGCCCACGCGGCCGCCGCGGTCGCCGGCCTCCAGACCAGCGGGGTCGCCGCCTGCGCCAAGCACTTCCCCGGGCACGGCGCGACGGTCGCCGACTCCCATCACGAGCTGCCCACGGTCGACGTGCCCGCGGCGGTGCTGCGCGAGCGGGACCTGCCGCCCTTCGCCGCCGTGATCGACGCCGGGGTACGCGCGATCATGACCGCGCACATCCGGGTGCCCGCGCTGACCGGCGACGGCCCGGCCACGTTCAGCCGGGCGGTCCTGGTCGACCTGCTGCGCCACGAGTACGGCTTCACCGGCGCCGTGATCACCGACGCGCTGGAGATGAAGGGCGCCGCGCTGACGGCCGGCGGGGTCGGGCCCGCCGCGGTCCGCGCCCTCGCCGCCGGCGCGGACCTGCTCTGCATCGGCGCCAAGGTGGACGCCGGGCTGGTGGAACAGGTGGCCGAGGAGATCGTCGGCGCGCTCGACGACGGCCGGCTGGAGCGGGCCCGGGTCGAGGAGGCCGCCGGCCGGGCCGCCGAGCTGGCCGGCTGGCGCGCCGCCGAGGGCATCCCGACCCCGGCGCCCGACGGGCTCGGCTACGCCGCCGCGTTGCGGGCGGTACGCGTCGAGGGCGACCTCACCGGCCTGACCGCACCGCTGGTGGTGCAGCTGCACGCCACCTCCACCATCGCCGAGGGGCGGGTGCCGTGGGGGCTGGGCCCGCACCTGGCCGGCGCCGAGGAGGTCCGCGCGGTGGCCGGGGAGACCGCGCCGGAGGACCTGCGCCGGCGTGCCGGCGACCGGCCCATCGTGCTGGTCGGTCGCCATCTGCACCGGCTGGCCGGGGCGCGGGAACTGGTCGAGGCGCTGGCCGCCGCGCACCCGGTGACCGTGGTCGAGATGGGCTGGCCGAGCGACTGGCGCCCGACCGGTGCCCGCGCCTTCGTCACCACCTACGGCGCCAGCCACGCGAACGGCCGCGCGGCGGCGCAGGTGCTCGGCCTGACCGGCTGAGCCACGCCGCGGGCGGCCGCGGACCGGCCGAGCGCCGACGGGCCGCCCGCGCACCACCGTCCCGCACTGTCGCAGGCCGGGCGGTGGGCCGGTTCAGCGGCGGCCGCCCGGCCCGATCGAACCGTCGTCGACACCCCCGCCGGCGAGATTGAGCAGCGCGTCGACCGCGGTGGTCCGCAGCACCCGGGCCACCACCGGCCGCGGGTCGACCACCCGCAGGGTGGCACCCCGGCCGACCGCCTCGGCCGCGCCCCGGAGCAGGGTGGTCACCCCGGTCGAGTCGAGGAACGGGACCGCGCCGAGATCGACCACGATCTCCACCAGGTCCGGCCGGTCGAGGAGCCCGTCCACCGCGCGGTCGAACTGGTGGGCGCTGGCCAGATCGAGCTCGCCGACCGGGGCAAGGACCACGCGTCCCGGCCCCGCGTCCCGCGTCCGGATCTCCATGACCTGCCCGCCCCACCCCGATGTGTCGTCGTCGCGACCATACCCGGCACCCCAGGGACGGGCCACGGGCGGATCATGACATCACCCCGTACTTGAACGCGTTCAAAATCCGTCGTACGCTTAGCGCGTCCAGGATTTTGAACGCGTTCAAGAAAGGCGACGAGATGGACGTGAAGGTCTGGATGTACCTGGCCTACCTGGCGGTCAGCGTCGGTCTGACCGTCTGGGTGGCCCGGACGCTGTCCCGCAACGGGCTGGTGTTCCTGGAGGACGTCTTCGCCGACAAGCGGCTGGCCGACGCGGTGAACAGGCTCCTGGTGGTCGGGTTCTACCTGCTCAACCTCGGCTACGTGACGGTCGCCATGAAGGAGGCCGATCCGGTGCGGACCACCAGCGAGGCGCTGGAGCAACTCTCCATGAAGGTCGGCTTGGTGCTGCTGGTACTCGGCGCGCTGCACTTCTTCAACGTCTTCGCGCTGGGCCGGTACCGGCGCGGCCGGCTCCGCCAGCAGCAGGCGGCCGGCCACCCGCCGCTCGCTCCGGTCGGCCACCTGCCGGCCCAGCCCGGTTCCCGCCTGGTCGGGCCCGCCGGCCCGATGCCCGCCGGCCCGACGGCCGGCCCGAAGCCGCCCGTCCCGCCGCGATGACCGTCGCCCCGGGCGGGCGCCCGACGGATCCCACCGGGCACGGGGCCGGTGGGATCCGCGGGTTCACCGTCCTGTACGACGAGCACTGCCCGGTCTGCCGGGCCGCCCGGCAGTGGCTCGCGTCGCGCGACCAGCTCGTCCCCCTGGAGTTCGTGCCAGCCGGCTCGGCGGAGGCCCGGCGGCGCTTCCCGGGACTCGACCACGACGCGACGCTGCGGGACCTGACCGTGGTCGCCGACACCGGCGCGGTGTACGCGGGCGACGGCGCGTGGTTCGCCTGCCTCTGGGCCCTCGCGGACCACCGGGCCACCGCCGAACGCCTGGCCCGCCCGCACCTGCTGCCGCTGGCCCGGCGGCTGGTGGCCACCGCCTCCTCGGTACGCGAGCTGGTCCGGGAACCCCGGCCGGACCCGGGATACGGTGACGACGATGACCGAACAGACTGCGCCGACGACCGCTGCGGGTAGCCCGGCCGCCGGGGCGACCGCCCGGGGTGAGCAGACCCGCCAGCTGATCCTGGACACCGCGATGCGGCTGTTCCGCGAGCGGGGGTACGCGCGCACCACCATGCGCGCCATCGCCCAGGAGGCCGGCGTGGCGGTCGGCAACGCCTACTACTACTTCAACTCCAAGGACCACCTGATCCAGGAGTTCTACGCGGGCACCCAGCAGGAACACCAGACGGCGGCGGCGCCGGTGCTGGACCGGGAGCGGGACTTCGCCGCCCGGCTGGCCGGGGTGCTGCACGCCGGGGTGGACGTGCTGACGCCGTACCACTCGTTCGCGGCCAGCTTCTTCAAGACGGCGGCCGAGCCGACCTCGCCGCTGAGCCCGTTCTCCGCCGAGTCCTCCCCGTCCCGGGAGGCGTCGATCGCGCTCTTCCGCGAGGCGCTGGAGGGCTCCACCGCCCGGGTGGACCCGGAACTGCGCCCGGCGCTGCCGGAGCTGCTCTGGCTGGCGTACATGGGGGTGGTGCTCTACTGGGTGCACGACCGCTCGCCGGAGCAGGCCCGTACGCGGCAGCTGATCGACGGCGCGGTGCCGCTGATCGATCGGCTGGTGGGGCTGTCCCGGCTGCGCGTGCTGCGGCCGGTCACCCGCCAGGTACTCACCCTCATCCACACGCTGCGTCACTGACGCGGGGTCGACGGCCGCCACCATCATCCGCAGCTCAGTCCACTAGCAGACAGCGTCGCCCCCCGACGCCCCTTGCCCGGCCACGTCCGGACACTTAGCGTTACCAGTGACGGGACCTGGGAGGAGGGGCTGCGGACCGTGGATCCGGCCCGGGATCCACGGTTCGCGCCCGCTCGCGCGGTCAGCGCGGAACGACCCTGACCGACGACCAGCCCTGGTCCGGGAAACCGGCCGCCTCGGCCACCCGCGCCGAGGCGTGGTTGTCGACACTGTGCAGGTAGGTCGGCACGGCCCCGTCGTCGAGCACCCGCCGGGCCGCCTGGGCCACCAGCCGGCGGGCCAGCCCCCGCCCCCGGGCCGCCGGAACCGTGCCGACGGCCAGTTCGTGCCCGAACGCGTCGTGCCGCTTGATGCCGGCGCCCGCCAGGTACCGCCCGCCGGCGTCCCGCACCACCAGCACCTCGCGGTCGAAGAGGCGCAGCCAGGCCGGCAGGCCGCAGGACGTCGGCGGGATCCAGTCCCCGACGTCCGGCAGCGGCTCCGGGGCGGTACACCAACGGAAGACGCCGGCGTGGGTGATGAACTCCGGCACCCCGACCGCCGCCGGCAGGCGCGGCAGCAGCTCCGCCACCGACCGACCCCGGACCAGGGCCCGGACCGCGTCGACCCGGTCGGGCGGCACGGACAGGACCGTGCACCCGGGGGCGCGGACCGCCACGGCCGGCCGCAGCCGGCCGTCCCACGCCGGCCGGGCACGCCGGTACGACCGGACCACGTGCAGCCCGGGACCGGCCGGCCACTGCCCCAACCAGGTCGCCAGGTGCAAAAACAACCGGCGGTCGAGCACCAGGGCCACACCTCCTCACCCGCCGGGGTCCGCCTTGTCTCGCCGTGATCACGGTACGCGCGACCCGCCCGGCCGGCCCGCCGGATCCGGCCGTAAGGACCTCGCAACACCGGCACCACCCCGTCCGCCGATACGCTGTGCGGCACGCAGGGGAGGTCACGGTGGCGCAACGGGTACTGGTGGTCGACGACGACCGGACGGTGGCCGACGTGGTGTGCCGGTACCTGGAGCACGCCGGCTACGAGGTGGAGCACGTCGGTGACGGGGCGGCCGCGCTGACCGCGGTGGCCCGGCGTCCACCGCACCTGGTGGTGCTGGACCTGATGCTGCCGGTCCTGGACGGGCTGGAGGTCTGCCGGCGGCTACGGGAGCGGCCGGACGGCGTACCCATCGTCATGCTGACCGCGCGCGGCGACGAGGCCGACCGGATCCTCGGCCTGCAACTGGGCGCGGACGACTACCTGGGCAAGCCGTTCTCCCCCCGGGAGCTGGTGCTGCGGGTCCGTTCGGTGCTGCGCCGGTCCGGCGGCGAGGTCGCCGAGGTGGTTCCGGAGATGCTGGCCGACGACGGCCTGGAGGTGGAGACCGGTCCCCGGGTGGCCCGGCTGCACGGCCGGGAGCTGACCCTGACCCTGCGGGAGTTCGACCTGCTGGCCCACCTGATGCGCCACCCGGCGCGGGCGTTCCGCCGGGCTGAGCTGCTGGAGCGGGTGTGGGGGTGGAGCTTCGGCGATCAGTCGACGGTGACCGTCCACGTGCGCCGGCTCCGCGAGAAGATCGAGACCGACCCGGCGAATCCCCGGCGGATCGTCACCGTGTGGGGCGTCGGCTACCGCTACGAGCCGGCCGATGCGTGACCTGGCGCTGATCTTCGGGGTGGCGCTGGTCGCGGCGCTCGGCGTCGGGGTGGCCGGCGCGGTCACCCTGCGGCTGCTGCGCGGCCGGTCGATCACCGTGCACATCTTCGTGCTGCTGACCATGACGGTCGGCGCGGTGGTGGCCGGGGTGGCGGTCATCGCCGAGGCGATGTTCCTCTCCCCGCACGACCTGGAGGTCGTGCTGATCACGATCTCCGCCGCCGCGGTGGTCAGCCTGGCGGTGGGCTGGCTCTTCGGCCGCCGGCTGGCCACCGCGGCTGTCTGGGCGGACCAGGCGCGCGAGCGGGAGCGCCGGATCGAGAAGGGCCGCCGGGACCTGGTCGCCTGGGTCTCGCACGACCTGCGCACTCCGCTCGCCGGGCTGCGCGCGATGGCCGAGGCGCTCGAGGACGGGGTGGTCCGCGACCGGGAGACGGTCGACGAGTACCACCGCCGGATCCGGGTGGAGACCGACCGGATGACCCGGCTGGTCGACGACCTGTTCGAGCTGTCCCGGATCAACGCGGGCGCGCTGCGGCTGACGCTGTCCGCGGTGCCGCTGGGCGACGTGGTCTCGGACGCCCTGGCCGGCACCGCGCCGCTGGCCGCCGCCCGCCGGATCCGGCTGGTCGCCGCCGAGTCGGGCTGGCCGACGGTGACCGGGAGCGAGCCGGAGCTGGCCCGGGTGGTGGCCAACCTGCTGCTCAACGCGATCCGCTACACCCCCGAGGACGGCACGGTACGGGTGGAGGCCGGCCGGGACTCCGACAGCGCGTGGCTGGCCGTGGCCGACACCTGTGGCGGCATCCCCGAGGCGGATCTGCCCCGACTGTTCGACGTGGCGTTCCGGGGCGAGCCGGCGCGGACGCCACGCCCGGGCAACGGCGGCGTCGAGGGCTCGGGCGGGCTGGGACTGGCGATCGTGCGCGGGCTGATTGACGCGCACGGCGGTCGGGTAGACGTACAGAACATCACCGATGGCTGCCGGTTCGTGGTCCGGCTGCCGGCGGCGGGAACCTGACGCATCGATCCCGCGTCATATTCATTTCCATACATGTAAAACTTTTTCTGGGACGGTAATGGTCATGCCGAATCAGCCGAATGACCGGTACCAGCAGGACACCGAGCGCAGCTGGCAGGCCGTCGAGGGCGCCGGACGGTTCCCGGCGCAGCCCCGGTACCGGGAGAACCGCGCAGCGGCGACCCTCTCCTGGGCCGAACTGAACGCGCTGCCGGCCGGCGCCGCGAACCGGCGCGACCTCAACACCCGCTGACCCGGCGGGGAAACCGACGACACACCCGGGCAAGCCACCACCGGTCTTCGCACATGTGTCGGGTAGCGTCTTCTGGTCCGAAATCCCGGTCCACGACAGGAGAAAACCGACGCATGGGCAAGAAGACGATCCACGTCTCCGACTTCAGCGGCCAGGTGCTGCGCCCCGACGACGAGGTGGTCAAGGTCGTCGTACTGGAGCACCCGGACCTGGTGGCCGGGCCCGTGCAACTGGACGCCACCCCCGTCGAGGTGGAGAACATCGACGACGCGGCGTTGGACGTGGCGGTGGTGGAGATCCACGACCGGCACGCCGGCGGCGAACCGCGCCGGGTGGTGCTCACCGCCAGCGAGTTCGACGCCATGGCCACCGACGTGCCGATGGCACAGCTGCTGCGCACCGCCGAGCGGGTGAAGCCGCCGAAGGTGCGCCGCGGCGCCGAGAAGCTCGACTACGGCACCATCGAGCACGCCGGCAGGCCGCACCGGGGCAAGGTCACCGACGAGGAGGCCCGGCTGGTGCGCGAGCACCTCGACGAGGTCAACAAGCGGCTCGCCGACGCCGGTCTGCGCCAGGTCGACCCGGCCGACCCGGAGCACGCCGCCCGGTACGGCTTCCCCGCCGTCGACTGACCATCAGTCGGCCGGGCACGCGCCCCGTGGCGGGTGCCCGGCCCGACGGGCTCAGGCCATCTTCCGGGCGATCTCGGCGAGCGCCTCGGCGAGCGCCTCCTCCATCGTGCCCTTGTCCAGGCCGAGGCGGGTGAGCGGACCGTCGCCGCCCTCCTCCTCGATCAGGGCGAGCAGAATGTGCTCCGTACCGATGTAGTTGTGCCCGAGTCGCAGCGCCTCCCGGAAGGTCAGCTCCAGTGCCTTCTTGCCCCGCGCGTCGTACGGGATCAGGTCCGGGACCTGCTCGACCCGCGCCGGCAGCGTCGCGACGATCGCCTCCCGGAAGCTCTCCAGGGACATCCCCCGCGCCTCGATCAGCTTGGGGGCGAGCGCTTCCGGGTCGACCAGCAGACCCAGCGCCAGGTGTCCCGGACCGATCTCGGCGTTGCCGGCCGCCCGTGCCTCCTTCTGCGAGGCCATCACGACGTTGCGAGCCCGGGGGGTGAACCGGCCGAAGCCGGCACTCGGGTCCAGCGCCGCGGCCGTCTCCGCCTTGGCGGCGGAGCGCTTCTGCGCGGCCTGCTTGCTGACGCCCATGCTGCGGCCGATCTCCGTCCACGAGGCGCCGGAGCGGCGCGCCTGGTCCACGAAGTGGCCGATCAGGTGGTCGGCGACGTCGCCCAGATGGTCGGCGACCAGGACGGCGTCGGCGAGTTGGTCCAGCGCGTCGGTGTGCGCCTTCTTGATGCCCTCGATCAGGTCGTCGAGACGCACCGGGTGGGTCATCTTCAAAGGTTCGGTCATGCGTCAACCATAGGTTGACGAAACCTTGCCGTCAACCACTGGTTGACGGCAAGCCCCGGGCCACAGTTGCGGCCGGCCCCGCCCCGGTGGCGACGGGACCCGGACGTGGCGCACCGGTTCGATGTGGACACGCGAAAGCTGAATCCGGGTCGCGGCCCGGGCCGCCCGCTGCACCGACCCCCGTCACCCGTATGCCACCCTGGGAGCCCACGGACCCGACCACCGCCGATCAAGCGCGTGATCCCGCCCGGGAGGCAGCATGGCCAGACGCGTCTACCTGCACATCGGTGCCCCGAAGACGGGTAGCACCTACGTACAGCATGTGCTCTGGAACAACAGGAGTGGCTTGAAGCGGGCCGGCATCCTGCTGCCGGGGACCGCCAAGGCCCATGACCAGGCGATGACCGACCTGCGTCAGGTGTACTGGCGGGACGCCGACGTGCGCTGGACGTGGGACCGGCTGGCCACGAAGGCCCGCGCGTGGCCCGGTGACGTGATCATCAGCAACGAGGGGCTCGGCGCGGCCACCCGGGAGCAGGCGACCCGCGCGGTGGAGAGCCTGCAACCCGCCGAGGTCCACGTCATCGTGGCGGGACGCGATCTGTGGCGCACCTTCCCTTCGACGTGGCAGCAGAGCATCCGGGCCCGCAGCGCCTGGCGCTTCCAGGACTTCATCCGAGCCGTCGAGCTCGGGAAGTTCGACACCTTCTGGGACAACTACACCCCCGCCCGGATGCTTCGCCGGTGGGGCGACCTGGTCCCTGCCGAGCGACGGCACCTGGTGACGGTCCCTCGTCCCGGCGCCCCGCACGACGTCCTGTGGCACCGCTTCGCCGGCATCATGAACATCCCGGACGGGCTGTGCGAACTCGAGGCCCCCACCTCGAATCCCTCGCTCGGCGCCGCCGAAGCCGAGGTACTCCGACGCGTCAACCAGGCGTTGGGAGACAGGTACCCGCTCCGGACGCCGTACCAGAAGGTCGTCCAGCGTCACCTGGTCGACGCGGTGCTGAGGCAGCGTGAGAACGGGATCAAATTCGGCGTCGGCCTGGACAAGGCCGAGTGGGTGAGCGATCTCGCCGAACAGCAGATCAAGGAACTCCAGGACTACCCCTGCCAGATCGTGGGCAATCTCGACGAGCTCCGGCCGGCCGGCATGAAGCAGAGCCGCACCCCCGACGAGCTCGACGACGGTCAGATCCTCGAGACGGCGATCGAAACGATCGTCGCCATGCTCGGGCACGCCGAGTCCCTCAGCCAGAAGGCGGACCGCCGGTACGAGGAGGTCCTGTCGCGACTGAGGACCCGGGCGGGTGGGGGCGTCGAACGCAGGCTTCGGCACATCACCCGGCGCAACCGTTAGCCCGCTCCACCACGGACGCGGCGGGGGTGGGCACGCCACCCGCACCCCCGGCACACTGTGGTGACCACAGAGGAAGCTCCGACCCGGTGCAGAAACCACCGGGCCGGAGCCGTTGTCGCTGGTGCGCCGCGGCCGGCGGAGCGTAGGCGCCGGCCGTCGCTCGCCGACCACCCATCGGCGGACTTTCCAGCAGGGCGGCCAGCGACGCCGACCCGACCGACGACGTCTTGGTGTAGCTGGTGTCTCCTCCGTTTCGAGGCGTTCGGCCTCAAGACACCGGCGCGCCGGTCGCCATGACGGCGCGGGACGCTGATCACTGGCCGAGCACGCCACCACCGCCCGGGCATCGGTGTGCCACGCTGCGCGAACGCGGGTGGCACACCGATGCGCCACCGTCACCAGGGGCTGTGGTGGCCGAGGTTCACTGCCAGAGCAGCGACTTCGATCGCGAAGAACACGGCCCAGCCGACGAGCTTGCGCGAGCCCACCCGCAGGTGGGCGATGAGCGCGCCGATGAAGTAGAGGACGAGGCCGACCGCGGCCAGGTCGCCCAGCCATGGCAGGGCGAACCCGGCCAGCAGCCCCAGGGACCCCGCGGCGAGCAGGCTGCCCGAACCGGCCCCCACGACAGCGGCAGCCGCTTCATCCGCATCTGGGCCTTGGGATAGTCGTGGCCGATCAGGTACGTGACGGCGGCGCTGCCGGTGAAGACGGCGGCGAGGATGGTCACCGTGACATAGGCGATGGACATGGCTTCTCTCTCCTCGGGAACCCTGATCGTTGGTGATGTGCGTCGGCGGCGGGAGTCGCCGGGCGAGGAAACGCCACGTCGTCCAGCGCGTGCCGACCCGGTCAGCCGCGTACGTCGAGCGGGAAGTGCAGCGAGAGATGCGGCGACAGGGCGCGGAGGAAGTCTCCGGCGTCGAAGGCCGCGCCCGCGGAGGCGACGCCGGTGGTCCTGGTCCGGCCGGTGAGGATGCGGTCGACGGCCTCCACCGCGAGCGGCGCACTGATGGCGTAGATGTCCTGACCGGCGGCGACAACGCGGCGCTCCGTGCCGCCGGAACGGACGAGGACGTCGACGACGAAGGTCTGCGCGGAGCGGCCGCGCTCGTCGACGGCGGTCGGTGCGGACGCGCCCGGAGCGGAGAGCTCCTCGGCCGCCTTGGCGGTCATGTAGGTGCGGACCTCCGGGATGGCCAGGTGGCTGGGAATGGTGACGACGTCGGCCATGGTGAACTCTCCGATCACGCTCTGCGGGCCGAGCGGGGCCGGGAAGGGCCACTCCAGGGTCGGCAGAGCGTCGTCGTGGTATTCCAGCTGCCCGCCGGTGTAGCGGACCCGGCGGCCACTGCGTCGCTGCCCCGACACGACGCCGGAAGCGACCGTTCCGGCAGTGGGGTGCCAGCTGCTGAGGCCGTAGGCGACGTGTGCCTCGTCCGCCGCCGGCCAGTCGCCCATCGCGGCGGTGACCAGCAGGTCGCCGAGGCCGCCGTAGAAGGCCATCGCCGGGACCACCACGGTGCCCGCGGCGCGGGCGCGCTCCGCGAAGTGCGCGAACGTGTCGAGGTTCGCCTCGATCTCGGCCGCCACGTCGACATACGGGATGCCGGCGCGCACCGCCGCCTCGACGAGCGGGGCTGCGGTCGAGGCGAAGGGCCCGGCGCAGTTGATCACAGCGGCGGCGCCGTCCAGCGCGCGGTCGAGCGAGGCCGGATCGTCGACCGACGCCTGCCGCGTCTCGAGCCCCGGGTGAGCCCGCTCCAGCGTCAGCAGCTTGTCCGGGTCGCGACCGAGGGCCAGCGGGACGTATCCGCGCTCGCGCAGTTCCGCGACCACGAACCGCCCGGTGTGCCCGTAGGCGCCGAACACCGCTGCGTTCCGATCCGTTGCCATGCCTGCTCCTGAGTGCTGGAAGTGATCCACTGGGAAGATCCTGTCCCCGTCGACCCGGCGGTGCCAGTGTCCGGAACGACATGACCCGTACAATTCTCGACATGAGTTCTGCCCCGCGCTCCGTCGCGGTCGCCGCTACCGACGGGATGCTGCACTTCGAGCTGGCCCTGGCCTATGAGGTCTTCGGCTCCGCACCGGCCGCCCTGCCGGGCCCCTGGTACGACGTCACGGTGTGCGGCACGCACACCGTGAGAGTCGGCCGGTTCCTGCTGGAGCCGGACTGCGGGCTCGACCGACTGGTGCACGCCGGCACCGTGATCGTCCCGGCCCTCGCGGACGTCGACCAGGAGCCGCCGGCCGACCTGGTCGAGGCGGTACACGCGGCCCACGAGGCGGGCGCGCGGGTGGTCTCCCTGTGTACCGGCGTGTTCGTGCTCGCCGCCGCCGGCCTGCTGGACGGGCTCAGCGCGACCACGCACTGGGCCCACACCGGGCAACTGGCCGCACGCTATCCGCGGGTGAACGTCGATCCGGACGTGCTCTACGTCGACAACGGACGTGTACTCACGGCCGCGGGGAAAGCTGCGGCGATGGACCTGTGCCTGCATCTGGTCCGACGCGACCACGGCTCGGTGATCGCCAACGTCGTCGCCCGCCGCCTGGTCGTGCCGCCCCACCGCGCTGGTGGCCAGGCCCAGTTCGTCACCACACCGGTACCCGACCAGGACGGCCATCCCCTGGCCGAGCTGCTCCCCTGGGTGATGCGGCGACTGGACCAGCCGCTCACCGTCGAGGACCTGGCCCGCCACGCGAACATGAGCTCGCGCCACCTGGCGCGCCACTTCCGCTCGGTAACCGGCACCACCCCGCTGCAGTGGCTGCTGACGCAACGGATCCGCCGCGCGCAGGAGCTGCTGGAGACCACGGACGACAGCGTCGACACCATCGCCTCGGCCGCGGGCATGGGCACGGCGACGACGCTGCGCCGCCACTTCCACCGCACGGTCGGCGTACCGCCGGACGCCTACCGCCGGACGTTCCGGGGTGAGGCTGTGCCGGGACCACGCAGCACCACCGAGCCGACCTCGCGTCTCGTCGGCTCGACGTAGAGGCGGGGAGCGAGCCACCACACCGCACCAGGATCCAGGCCGCCGCCGGAACACGGAAAAGGCCCCGACCCGGCGTGGAACGCCAGGCCAGGGCCTTCATTGCTGGTGCGCCGCCAGGGACTCGAACCCCGAACCCGCGGATTAAGAGTCCGCTGCTCTGCCAGTTGAGCTAGCGGCGCTCGCTGGCAACGGGGAGGAACATTAACACGCGTCCGACCGTGCCGGCCGGGCAGGGCGGTCGTCGGCCGGGGTCGGGGTGGGGTCATGGCCACAGCACGGCATCAGGCATCCGGCTGGTGTCAGCTGGCGTCGAGGAACTGGTCGAGGGTCATCGCGGCGTTGATCAGTGCGAGGTGGCTGAACGCCTGGGGAAAGTTGCCGTTCTGGTGGCCGGTGGGTGCGATCTCCTCCGAGTAGAGGCCGACGGTGCTGCCGTAGGTGAGCATCTTCTCGAAGGTCAGCCTGGCGTCGTCGAGACGTCCGCAGTGTGCGAGGGCCTGGACGTACCAGAAGGTGCAGAGGGTGAAGGTGCTCTCGGCGCCGGCCAGGCCGTCGGGTGAGGCGCTCGGGCTGTACCGGTAGACGAGGCTGTCGGAGACGAGTTCCGCGTCTATGGCCTGCAACGTCGACAGGTACATCGGGCCCTGTGGTGACACGAATCCGGAGCCGGCCATGGCGAGCAGCGACGCGTCCAAAAGGTCGGTCTCGTAGTGCTGCACGAAGGTGCCGCGTCCGGGGTGGAAGCCACGCGCCATGATCTGCTCGTAGACGCGGTTGCGGGCGCTTGCCCACCGCGTGGTGTCGGCGGGTCGCCCATATCGGTCCGCGAGGCGGATGGCCCGGTCGAAGGCCATCCAGGAACTCATGCGCCCGGAGGTGAAGTTCCGGCGTTCGCCGCGAATTTCCCAGATCCCGTCCTCGGGCTGGTCCCAGTTGTCGCAGAGCCAGTCGATCATTCGCACCACGCGCAGCCACGCCCGGTGAGTCATCTCCACGCCGTAATCGACGGCGAGGTAGTACCCATTGAGCAGCTCGCCGTAGATGTCGAGCTGCAGTTGACCGGCGGCGGCGTTGCCTATCCGCACCGGTGCTGATCCGCGGTATCCCTCGAGGTGGTCCAGCACCTCCTCGGTGAGATCCGGTGAGCCGTCGACGCGGTACATGATCTGTAGTGGTGGGCCCTCTTCCCTGGCGTTTCGAAGTCGGTCGCCGAGCCACCGCCCGTACTGGACAGCTTCGTCGGTGAAGCCCAGTCGGAGCAGCGCGCTCATCGAAAGGGACGCGTCGCGGATCCAGCAGTAGCGGTAGTCCCAGTTGCGTGGACCGCCGACCTGCTCCGGCAACCCGGCGGTGGGGGCGGCGATCACCGCGCCGGTCGGTGCGTACGTCATGAGTTTGAGCGTCATCGCGGACCGCTCGACCGTCTCTCGCCAGCGGCCGGTGTACCGGGAGCGACCGATCCAGCGTCGCCAGAAGTCGCGGGTCTGCACGAACAGGTCGCGCACCTCCTCCGTCGAGATGGGGCGCGGCGGATCAGGCGACCCGGTTTCGAGGACCACCCCGCCGTAGTCGCCCTCGTGGAAGGTGCCGAAGATGCAGACGCCTCCCTCGCCGTGGCGGATCTCCGGGCCGACCTTGGTTTCGCCGAAACCGACGTGATTGAGGGTGAGGGTGAGGCCGGGACTGCGAAAGACCTCTCCATCCGGGTACGTGTCAAGCTCGTGCGGATCCCGCCCGTAGTTGAACCGGGGTCGGCATTCGGAGCGGAACCGCATGGTGCCTCGAACGATCCGGACCATGCGGATCAGGCGGTGGCAATCGGTCGGGCGCTCTCCCGCGACGGGCATGAAGTCCATGAGCTCACCCACCCCGTCGGCGCTGAGGAAGCGGGTGATCAGGATCGGCGTGCCGGGAAGATACAGCTGCTTGCTGTCGTATTCGACGCCCTCAGGAGAGATCTTGAAGTAGCCGCCCTTCCGCCGATCGAGCAGACCACCGAACACGCTCGGCGAATCGAACCGCGGAGCACAGAACCAGTCCACCGTCCCGTCCGTGGACACCAGCGCCGCGGTCTGCAGGTCGCCGATCAAGCCGTGGTCTTCCACCGCAGGGTACGAGTCCACCTGACCTGGCTCCCCCGTCCTCATCTCACCGACGGCTGCGCTTGCCCCTGAGCAGGTGGGGTAAACGTCGGGACGCTGACGGGTGGTCCGGGTGGTGACGCTCCGAACCGAAGTGGTCGCTGTCCCGAAGCTGGTCTACGTCGCGGGTTCGGATCCCACACCCTCCGCCGGTCAGCGTCCGAAAACGCCTCGCGCGGCGATGACGGCGGGGTCAGCATGAGGGATGCTCGCCGTCACCGAACCACTGTCGACACCTCGACTGCTGCTGCGCCCGTTCCGGCCGGATGACGCCGACGACCTGTACGAGATGCGCACCTGTCCCGACGTGCTCCGTCACCTCTACTGGCCGGCCGCCAGCCGAAACGAGGTCCGGGAGGTGATCAACGCCCGCCTCACCATGAACACGCTCGCCGCGGAGAACGACTACCTCGTCCTGGCGGTGGAGCGGCGGGACACCGGCCGGATGATCGGCGAAGTCGATCTGTGCTGGACGAGTGTGGAGCACCGGCATGCCGAGTTCGGCGCGATCCTGCATCCGGCCGGGCAGGGGCACGGCTACGCGCGAGAAGCGTCAGAGGCATTGCTCGGCCTGGCCTTTGACCGGCTGGGGCTGCACCGGGTCACCGCGCGCACCGATGCCCGTAACGCGGCGGCCGTACGCGGGCTGCGCCGGCTCGGGCTGCGGCAGGAGGGCCACCTGCGCCAGTGCGTGCGCTTCGACGGGAAATGGCACGACGAGCTGATCTTCGCGATTCTCGCCGAGGAGTGGGCTGCCGGTCGCCGGGGGACGGTTGTGGGCGCCTTCGGCGACGGGCCGAACGGTGAGCCCGGTTCGCCGAAGGGCGCACAGGAGGCATGAAAGGGCGCAGGATTCCGCGCGCACCCGGAAGGACCCGTTTCGATGACCCTGGAACGACCCCGATCGCCCCGGCACCGTACGGCCTGCTGCGGGGCGGCACGCGCACGGGAGCGCCGGGTGCCGGATACGGCGACCGGGACGGCTGGTTTCCCTTCGGTCTCACCTGGGGCCAAGAAAGAAGCTGCGCGCCCTTCCCTGAGGGAAGAACGCGCAGCTTCTTGCTGGTGCGCCGCCAGGGACTCGAACCCCGAACCCGCGGATTAAGAGTCCGCTGCTCTGCCAGTTGAGCTAGCGGCGCTCGTCGGCAACGGGGAGAAGATTAGCACGCCTGCGGACCGGCCCTCCAATCAGATCCCGGGCTCCTCCCTTCGGCCAGGCTTAGCGGACAAGCAATCACAAACCTCCCAGCACGGGCCGGGAGTGACGACGGTGATACGGCACCATGTCCGCCAGGCACGCGAGAACGGGGTGGGGATGGGCAGGTTCGCGCGGGCCGGGGCGATGGTGGTCGTCCTGGTCCTGACGGCGCCGCTGGCACTGACCGGATGCGGGGACGACGACCGGCAGAAGCCGACGTTCGTGGACGCGGCGGCACCGGCCGCGACCGCGTCGGCGGTCGCGACGGGCGTACCGGAAGGCCCCCCGTCGCCGCTGGAGGTGAGCCCCGCCGACGGGGCGGGCCGCCGCCCGGTCAGCACCGAGATCAGCGCGAAGATCCCCGGCGGCGGGAAGGTGTCGGAGGTCGTCCTGACGGCCGCGAACGGCAAGGCGGTCGAGGGCCGGCCGCGCCGGGACGGCTCGTCCTGGGTGCCGTCCGCCCCGCTGAAGTACGACACCCGCTACACCGCCACGGTCACCGGGACCGGCCCGGACGGCCGGACCTACGAGGGCAGCAGCACCTTCACCACGATGGCAAAGCCGAAGTCGATGATCGGTTCGGGCCTCTACCTGTTCAGCGACCGGACGTACGGGGTGGCGATGCCCGTGGTGGCCGAGTTCTCCCCGGGCATCCCGAAGAAGGATCGCGCCGCGGTGCAGAAGCGGATGTTCGTGCGGACGGACCCGCCGCAGCCGGGTGCCTGGCACTGGCTCGCCAACGGCACGCAGGCCTACTACCGCGCACCGGAGTACTGGCAGCCGGGCACCACCATCACGGTGCGGTTGGCGCTGGCCGGCATCCCGCTGAGCAACGGCCGCTACGGCAACGTCGACCGGACCGCGGCCGCGAAGATCGGCCGCGCCTTCGAGATGAAGGTCGACAACGCGACCAAGCGGATGACGGTGTACGAGAACGGCGCGCTGGTCCGCACCATGCCGGTCAGCCTCGGCAAGAAGAGCACCCCCTCCTCCAGCGGCACCATGGTGGTGATGGAGAAGAAGGAGTCGACGGTCTTCGACACCCGGGACGAGCCGGACCCCGACAACCAGTACGTCACGGAGATCGACTTCGCCCAGCGGCTGACCTGGGGCGGCGAGTACATCCACGCGGCCCCCTGGTCGGTGGGCGCCCAGGGGAACCGGAACGTCTCGCACGGTTGCGTGAACGTCTCGACGGCGAACGCGAAGTGGCTGTTCGCCCGGACCATGATCGGCGATCCGGTCACCGTCCGGGGCACCGAGCGGAAGCTGGCCCCGGGCAACGGCTGGACGGCATGGAGCATGAGCTGGCCGGAGTTCGTCGCCGGCAGTGCGCTGCCGGTACCCGACGGTGGCGACGCGGCGGCCCTCTGAGATCAACGGCTCACGACCCGGAGGTGATCTCGGTCACCGCCCGCCGCCGGAAGAGACGCGAGCCCCACTCACAAAGCGCGTCACGGTACCAGAATCGTTACATCGCGGGTGGGGTGTTTCGGTTCACTTCAAGCAACGGGTATCCGTACCGGTGCGTCTTTAGTGAACGATGGGACCAGGGACCACGACTGCGAGGGAATGATGCGAGCTAGCCAGGACGAGCTGATCCGGTCGGGCACCGCCCGGAGCGGCCGGCGACGCCGCGGGTTCGCGGCCGCCGTGCTCGCCGCCGCGCTGGCCCTGACCGCCGGCTGCACCAGCGACGGCGGGGACAAGGGGCCGAGCTGGGAGGGGGGCGGGGACAGCGGTCCGAAGGCGGCCGCGACCATCACCGAGCCCGCAGCCGACGCCAAGGACGTGCCGGCCTCCACCGCCATCTCCTTCACCACGAAGGAGGCGCAGGAGTCCGCCGTCGAGCTCAAGGACTCCGCGGGCAAGGACGTCGAGGGCGAGCTCCAGGCCGACGGGAAGACGTGGCTCCCCGACGGCGCCCTGGAGTACGGCGAGACGTACACCGCGACGGTGACCGCGACCGGTGACGACGGGAAGCCGGCGACGGCGACCAGCACCTTCACCACCATGGCCAAGCCCGGCAAGCAGGTGCGGATCAGCAGCTTCCTGGGTGACAACCAGGTGGTCGGTGTGGGCATGCCGCTGATCGTGAGGTTCAGCCGGGCGATCCCGGAGGACTACCGCGACGACGTGCAGCGCCGGATGACGGTCACCGCCAAGCCGGCCCAGGAGGGCATCTGGCACTGGGTGAGCCCGACCGAGGTGCGCTACCGGCCGAAGGAGTTCTGGCAGGCCGACAGCACCGTGACGTACCGGGTGCAGGCGGGCGGACTGCCGCTCGGCGACGGCTGGTACGGCCGCTCCGACATCACCGTCGACATCAAGATCGGTCCGTCTTTCGTGATGACCGTGGAGAACCGCACCAAGACGATGACGGTCACCAAGGACGGCCAGGTCGTCAAGAAGATCCTGGTGAGCCTCGGCAAGAAGACCACCCCGTCGTCCAGTGGGACCATGGTGGTGATCGAGAAGCTCCGCAAGACGGTCTTCGACACCCTGGAGGAGTTGGGCCCGGAGGACGGCTACCGCACCGACATCGACTTCGCCCAGCGGCTCACCTGGGGCGGCGAGTTCATCCACGCGGCGCCCTGGTCCGAGGGCGTGCAGGGCAAGGTCAACGTCTCGCACGGCTGCGTGAACGTCTCGATGAAGGACGGCGCCTGGCTCTTCGCGAACACCCGGATCGGCGACCCGATCACTGTCAAGGGCACCGAGCGCAAGCTGCAGAACGGCAACGGCTGGACCGACTGGAACATGAGCTGGGACGAGTACGTCAAGGGCAGCGCCCTGCCGTACGAGCCGCAGCAGGCCGGCGACGACGCCAGCCCGGACGCGGAGCCGAGCACCGAGCCGACCCCCTGATCCACGCTCCCTGGTCGTGACGGCCCCTCCCTCGGGAGGGGCCGCGGCGTTCCCGGGGCCGGAAACGCCGGAAGCCCCTCCCGAGGGAGGGGCTTCGTGACTGGGGTGACTGATGGGAATTGAACCCACGACAACCGGGACCACAACCCGGTGCTCTGCCAACTGAGCTACAGCCACCACGCTCTCCGCGCCGGCCAGCCGGGCGGGGTGCGGACTAATAATAGCCACACCACCGCCGACCCCGTCCAGCGGGTTCCGGCCCGGCCGCCGGGCGGGGCTCAGAGCTGTGCGGCGATCGCCTTGGCGCTGTCCACGTCCGGACCGGGCAGCGGGACGAAGATGGTCCGCCGGTAGTACTCCAGCTCCCGGATGCTCTCCCGGATGTCGGCCAGGGCGCGGTGGGCCAGCCCCTTCTGCGGCTGCCCGAAGTACACCCGCGGGTACCAGCGACGGCAGAGCTCCTTGATCGAGGAGACGTCGATCATCCGGTAGTGCAGGTGCGCGTCGAGGCGGAGCATGTCGCGGGCGATGAAGCCCCGGTCGGTGGCGATCGAGTTGCCGCACAGCGGCGCGGTACGCGGGTCCTTGACGTGGCTGGTGACATAGTCGAGGACCATGTCCTCGGCCTCGGCGAGGGTGACCGTGGAGCGGCGCACCTCCTCGGTCAGCCCGGACTTCGCGTGCATGGTCCGCACGATCTCCGGCATCCCGTCCAGCGCCGCGTCGTCGGCGTGGATGACCACGTCGACGCCCTCCCCCAGCACGTTCAGGTCGGGGTCGGTGACGAGCGCGGCGACCTCGATCAGCGCGTCACGCCCGAGGTCCAGCCCGGTCATCTCACAGTCGATCCAGACGAGAAGATCAGCCACCGGACCAGACTACGCGTCGCCGACCCGCCCGCGCCTCGGCACTGTCGCCGACGTGGACCGCTAGGGTTTCCCCGTGCCAGCCGAACCCGTCGCACCGCCCGCCGTCACCGACGACGACCCGGGCGGCCGCACGGCCCGCCGGCTCGTCACGGTGGTGGCGATCGCGGCGGTGCTACCCGCGCTCTACTGGCCGGGCCGGGTCCACAACTTCTTCGACCTGAAGATCTACATGCGGGCGATGGACTGGTGGTCCGCCGGCCACCCGCTCTACGACTACGTGCAGCCGGACCGGGTGCAGGGCGCGCTCTATTTCACCTACCCGCCGTTCGCGGCGCTGCTGCTGCGACCGTTCGCCCTGCTGCCGCTGGGCGCCACCGTGGTGATCTTCACGGCGTTGACCCTGCTGGGCGTGCTGGTCACGACGCGGTGGCTGGTGACGCCGGTGATCGAGCGGCACGACCTGCCCCGGCTGTTCACCCTCACCGTCGCCGTGCTGCTGGTCTTCGCGGTGGAGAGCACCCGGGAGACCATCACCTTCGGCCAGATCAACATGCTGCTGGTGGTGCTGATCCTGGCCGACCTCCTGTTCGCCGTACCCGGGGGGCGGCGCTGGGCCGGGGTGGGCGTGGGGCTGGCGACGGCGCTCAAGCTCTTCCCCGGCATCTTCATCCTCTACCTGCTGGCCACCCGGCGCTGGCGGGCGGCGATCGTCGCCTCCGCGACCGCGACGGCGGCGACCCTGCTGTCCGCGGCGGTGGCACCCCGCGACTCGTGGCGGTTCTGGACCCACGAGCTGTGGGCGACCGACCGGGTGGGGCGGACCGACTACACCGGGAACCAGTCACTGTTCGGCCTGCTCAGCCGGATCACCGCCCCGGAGAAGCCCAGCCAGTTGCCCTGGCTGCTGCTGGTCCTGGCGATCACCGGGTACGGGCTGTGGCGGGCGGCCCGCGCGGCGAACGCCGGCGACGAGTTGGCCGGGATCACCCTGACCGGTCTGGTCGGCGGCCTGGTCAGCCCGATCACCTGGACCCACCACCTGTACTGGTTCATCCCGGCAGTGGTCGTGCTGGTCGACACCGCGCTGGACACGGGCCCGGGCACGGTGCCGGGTGGCCGGCGCCGCCGCTGGCTGCTGACCCTCGCGGCCGGCACCGCCTTCGTGATCATTTACGGGGTGGTGACCTTTCTGGACTGGGGGATCGCCCCGACGCGTACCGACAGCCTCGGCCCGTTCGTCGCCCGCAACGCGTACGTGCTGCTCAGCCTTCTGCTGCTGGCGGCGCTGCCGTCCCGACGGGTCCGGCGGGCGCAGCCCGACGCAGCCTGAAACTTGCACCAAATGGACAGACGTCGCGAGCAGCAGCCTTCGGCGCTAATCTGGTCTCAACTACCTCAAGTTTCTCCCAGGTAGCACCGATTCCCCCGGTGACGGTGGCCCTCCGCGTCGGCAGCGCGGAGGGCCACCGCCGTTCCGGGCGGGACCAGGCGCCGACCGTCCGCCCGGGACGGTCCATCCCCGACGGCCGGGGCGGTCGCCGGCCGGGCCCGCGCCGGTCAGTCCGGCAGGTCGGCCAGGGTCTCCGGGCGGCGGCTCGGCACCGGGCCGATGGCCGCCCGCGGCCGCTCGGCATGCCCCGACCCCACCGCGACCAGTTGCCGCTCGGCCAGGTCCACGCGGTCTTCCCGGGAGCCCAGCCCGCTCAGCGAGCTGACCCCGAGCCGCCCGGCGAGCACCGGAACCTGGTCGGGCTCGACGACGAAGACCACCTCCCGCGGGCGGACCGGCCGCAGCAGCAGCACCACGGCGAGCACCAGCAGCAGCATCCCGCCGGCCAGCAGCGCCCACGCCACCCCGGGGAACCAGCCGGCACGCAGTTCGGCGCGCAGGTCCAGGGCCAGGTCGGGCCGCCCGTCCGGCCGCATCACCACCAGGCTCAGCGGGCGACCGGCCAACTCGGCCGGGTTCCACTCGAGCATGCCGATCCCCTCGCGTACCCAGAAGTCCTGCTCCAGCGGGGCGGTGGCGACGCCGGCGGTGGCCGGGCCGGCCGGCTCCACCCGCACGGGCAGCGGGCCGCGGGCCAGCGCGACGCGGCGGACGGTGGCGTGCGGCACGGCGGCCAGCCAGCGTCCCACCTGGTCGGTCGGGGCCAGGCCGAGGAAGGCCGGGCCATCGGCGGTCCGCGCGGTCAGCCGCAGCCGGGCCTGGCCGGCGCGGGCGAACGGGGCCTCCTCGCGGAGCAGGCGGTCCACGTCGCTGACCAGCACGGCCTGACCCGGGGTGCGGACCGTCTCGAAGCGGGCGCCGAACCCGCCGTCCGGGTCGGCGTGCCGGGCGGCCAGCCAGAGACCGGTGCCGGCGAGCAGCACCGGAATCCCCACGGCCAACAGCAGCATGCCGGCGATCGTCCGCACGAAACGCATCCGCGTCGTCCCCTTCGGTAGCCAAATTACCCGGCCGACCTTACCGACGCCGGCCGCACAATCGCCGGATATCCACGGCAGGCACCGCAAGGACCGTAAAAAGCCCGCCGGCCCGCCGGACGATCCGACGGGCCGGCGGCGACGGGGCGGGTCAGGGCTTCGGCGTCGGCTCCCGCCGGGTACGCAGGAAGGCCAGCCCGCCGAGGATCAGACCGGCCAGGCCGGCGATCAGGCCGGCGACCCCGAAGGCGGTCGCCGTGCCCGAGCCGGAGTCGTCGTCCCCGTCGGACGCGGCGGCCGGGGCGCTCGCGGCCGGCGAGGCGGACGCCGACGCGGCGGTCAGGGTGAGCACCGGGGCGGGGTTCTCCGGCTCCTCCTGGCCCGGCGTCGGCTCCTCGATCCAGCGCGACACGTTGCCGTCCGAGTAGGTCTGGAGCACCTTGAACACCATCTTGTCGGCCTGCGGCAGCGGGCCCATGGAGACCGGGAACTCCTGGAACTCGCCCGGCTTGACCCCGCCGCCGGCGGCCGCGGTCCAGGTCAGCTTCGACACCGCCTCGGTGAGCTGGCTGCCGTGCACCTCGATCGGCGGATCGACCTTGCGCTTCTCCACCTGCACCGTCCATCCGGCGACCGGCATGGTGGAGACCGAGCCGACCGGGGCGTTCTCCGGCAGCACCACCTCGATCTTGGTGGTCGACGCGGTGTCGCTCTCGTTCGGCACCCGGAACGCGAAGCGGCCGTAGCCGCCCTGGGTGGCCTCCTCCGGGTTGACCGTGACGTGCGCCGACGCGGCCCCGGCGAGGCCGAGCACCGCCGTGGCGACGGCGGTGAGGGTGAGCGCGGCGGTGGTTGCGGAACGCCGGATACGGATCATGGGTCGGGATGCCTTCCGTTACTTGATCGGCACGGTGGCGGTCACCGTGGCCTGGTCGATGTCCGACGTGCGGACGGTGATGCGCAGCTGCCACTGCCCCGCCGCCGGCAGGTTGATCTCCCCGGTGGCGTGGTTGTCGCTGAGCGGCAGCAGCGGGGCCTCGATCGGCTCGATCCCGGCCGACGGCAGCGCGGCGGTGACCTTCCACTCCTTGACCGGCTGCGGCCGGTTGTCCTTGGTGTACGCGTAGAGGTGCACCGAGTTGTTGCCGCGTTCGGCCGGGTCCACCTCCACCTGCAACGAGTAGAGGGGGCTGTTGAGCGTGGCGGAGAAGTAGCCGTCGGGCGCGCCGGCCACCTCGGCGGAGGCGGTCCGGGCCGGCGTGGTCTGCACCAGGGTCGCCGAGAGGCCGAGCACCACCGCGGTGATCACCAGCTCGACCAGCACCGCCCGGCGCATCGTGCCCGGCCGGCCGGCGGCGGTCCGCCCGCGCACGAGCGACCGGGAGTACGCGGCCACCGCGATCACGAGCGCGAACAGCACGATCTTGGCGAGCAGCAGCCGCCCGTAGGTGGTGTCGACCAATGCCTTCGGCGTGGCCACCTCGATCAGCCCCTGCACGGTGCCGGCGAGCAGCAGCGCCGCCACGGCCAGGGCCGCCCAGCGGGACCAGATCGGCAGGATCGCGTCCAGCTCACGCTCGTCGGCCCGGCGCAACAGGAAGGCCGCGAGCATCACCAGGCCGCCCAGCCAGACCGCCATGCTGCCGAGGTGCACCGCGTCCACCACCACCGAGACCGCCGGCGCCGGCGAGGCCGACGGGTGACCCGCGAGGGGCCAGGTGAACAGCGCCGCGCCGCCGAGCACGGCCAGGATGATCCCGTCGGTGCGGCCGATCGGCCCGGCGAAGAGCGGCCGGAGCAGGAACGCCGCCGCCGCGAGCAGGCCCAGCCGGACCAGGTGCGTCGTCCCGTACGCGCTGCCGAGCACGTCGCCGAGGCCCGAGCCGGTCACGTCGAACAGGCCGCCGCCGTTGGTGTACGGCACCTGCAACCACAGGTCGGCGAGGGTGGCGAAGGCCAGCAGGCCCAGCCCCGACCAGGCCAGCCGGGCCGGGCCGCGCCGGGGCAGGCGGCGCGGCCAGAGCGCGGCCAGCACCAGCGCCGGGCCGATCAGCAGCAGCAGCCCGAGGTAGCCGAGGTAGTTGGCCACCTTGACCGCGTTGTCCACCACCGGGTTGAGTCGGGAGTCCGTGCCGGAGTCGGTCGGCGGGGTGGACGGGGCGCCGACGGAGAAGGTGAACGCGCCCGGGACCGGGTGGCTGTCGGCCGAGATCACCCGGTAGGTGACCAGGTAGGTGCCGCGGGCGGTGGCGTCCACCGGGATGGTCAGCACCGCACCCTTGACGCTGGGCTCGCCCCGGTCCGCGCGCGACCCGTCGGGGGCGATCACCCGGATCTTGCCGGACACCGCCCGAACCCCCTCGCTGAAGGTCAACACCACCTCGGACGGCCCGCTGGACACCACGGACGAGGCGGTCGGGCTGGTGCTCAGCAGCACCGCGTGGGCGCTGGCCGGGGTGGCCGGGGCGAGCAGCAGCGCGACGAGCGTGACCAGCAGGCCGGCGGCGGCGCCCAGCCGGGCGGCCCAGCGGCGGTCGGCGGCGGCGCGCCGGTCGGCCCGGCGACGATCGGCGGCGGCATGCCGGTCGGCCCGGCGACGATCGGCGGCGGCCCCGGGCCGGCGGCGTACGGCAGCAGTCATGAGCATCATGCTTCCCGACCGCCCGACGGCCGGCGAACCCGCCTCATCCCCGTCCTGCGGCGAACGTCACGCGCCGGCCGCCGGCCGGCCGCCCGCCGCTGCGTCCCCACGCCGGCAACAGGCCCGCCCACACCGGGGCGGCCCGGCCGCCCGGCCCGGCGAGCACGGCGGAAGCCGGGTCGGCGACGTCCTCCACCCGCGCCCGGGCGAGCCGGGTCACCCGGGCGGCCGGGGCCGGCCGGAAGCGGCGACCCGCGCCGGACGAGGCGTACCCGTCCAGGGCCCCGGCCGGCGCCGGTCGCTCCTGCCCCACCAGAGCCGCGGAGCGCGCCACGCGTACGTCGCACGTCATGAGCGGGTAGTCGGAAGGCGGGCCGGGAAAGTTCCCGGCGTGGGCCGGACCACGGAAAGGGCCGAAGGGCCCTGTCCCACCCAGGTACGCCGCGTAACCTCGTCTGTCGTGATCCCCGGCCCGCGCGACACCACCGCCGACCGCCGTCCGGCGGCGCCCGACGCCGCGCGGGACCGGGTGACCGACTGGGCGCTGGCCGCCCGGGCCGGCGATCCGGGGGCACAGGCCGCCTTCGTCCGGGGCACCCAGGCAGAGGTGTGGCGCTTCGCCGCCGCGCTGGTCGACCCGGACAGCGCCGACGACCTCACCCAGGAGACGTACCTGCGGGCGTTCCGCGCGCTGCCCGGGTTCGAGGGGCGCTCCAGCGCACGTACCTGGCTGCTCGGCATCGCCCGGCGGGCCTGCGCCGACCACCTGCGCACGGTGGTCCGTCGGCGGCGGCTGGACGAGCGGCTCGCCGCGCACGCGGCCACCGACCGGCCGTACCCCGACCCGGCCGGACAGCTCGGTGCGGCCGACCTGGTCCGCCGGCTCCCCGCGGAGCGGCGCGGCGCGTTCGTGCTCACCCAACTGCTCGGCCTGTCGTACGCCGAGGCCGCCGCAGTGGAGGGGGTGCCGGTGGGCACCATCCGCTCCCGCGTCGCGCGGGCCCGCGGCGACCTGGTCGACGCCGTCGGCGACGCACTGGCCGGATGACCATGGAACCGTCGGCGGCTCCCCAACGACAAACAACCGTGAGCACAGTTCGCACCCGGGCCACCCGCTGGACGATCCTCCGGCCGTGGCTCGGCACCGCCGCCCGGCTCGGGCTGGCCGCCGTGTGGTTGATCGCCGGCGGCTCCAAGGTCGGTGACCTGGGCGCCGCCGGCCGGGCGGTCAACGCCTACCAGGTGATGCCGTACGACGTGGCCGCCGTGATCGGGGCCGCGCTGCCCTTCGTGGAGCTGGCGCTCGGCGTGCTCCTGCTGGTCGGGCTGGCCACCCGGTTGGCCGCCGGCATCTCCACGGCACTGCTGGTGATCTTCATCACCGGCATCGCCTCGGCCTGGGGACGTGGCCTGGCCATCGACTGCGGGTGCTTCGGCAGCGGCGGCCAACTCGCCGCCGGCCAAGCCCCGAGCTATCTCCCGGAGATCCTCCGGGACCTGGGATTCCTGGTACTGGCCGGGTTCCTGCTGATCTGGCCCCGCACCCCGTTCTCCGTGGACGGCTGGCTGGCGGGCGAACCACCCGTGGAGGGCGAGGATGAGTAGTCGCAAGGGGCAGAAGAACGCGGCCCGGGTGGTCCGGGAGCAGATCGCCCGGGAGAAGCGACGCAAGCGGACCCTCTGGACCTCCGTCGCCGCGGTGCTGGTGCTGCTCATCGCCGGCGGCATCGGCTGGGCCGTCTACTCCAGCCAGAAGCCGACGAGCTTCACCGCCCCACCCGGCGCCAACGCCGACGGCACGGGCATCGTCGAGGGCAGCGGACCGGTCACCATCGACCTGTACGAGGACTACCAGTGCCCGGTCTGCAAGCAGTTCCAGGAGGTCAGCGGCGCAACCATCAAGCAACTGGTCAGCGACGGCAAGGCAAAGGTCGTCTTCCACCCGGTCGTCTTCCTGAACCGCTTCTCCACCACCGAGTACTCCACCCGCTCCGCGGCGGCCGCCGGCTGCGCCGCCAAGGGCGGCAAGTTCCCCGAGTTCACCGACCAGCTCTTCGCCAAGCAGCCGCCGGAGAACAGCGCCGGGCTGAGCAACGCCGAGCTGATCGACATCGGCGCGGGTGTCGGGCTGAACAAGGACGACTTCGGCTCCTGCGTCAACGACGGCACGTACAAGTCGTGGACCGAGCACGTGACCGACGAGGCAAGCAAGGCCGGCGTCACCGGCACCCCGACCGTGAAGGTCAACGGCAAGGAGATCCAGGACAAGACCCCCGACGGGATCAAGGCGGCGGTGGAGGCTGCCGGCAAGTGATCCAGGTAGCACTGCGGCGGGCGGGGCTGATGGTCACCGCCGCGCTCGCCGCCCTGCTCGCCTCGGCCGGCCCGGCCCTGGCACACGGCGCGGACGCGCCAGACGGCACCGACTACCGGGCCGAGGTCACCGCGCTCACCCCGCCCCGGCCCGGGCTCACCGCGCGGATCGTCGAGGCGGGGGCCCGGCTGGAGGTCACCAACCGCAGCGGTCGGGACGTCGAGGTACTCGGCTACTCCGGGGAGCCGTACCTGCGGATCGGGCCCGGTGGGGTGTACGAGAACACCCGTTCACCCGCCACCTACCTGAACCGGACCATCACCGGGGACACCCAGCTCTCCCCCGAGGCCGACCCGGCGGCGACGCCGGTCTGGCGCAAGCTCTCGGACGACCGGTCGGCCCGCTGGCACGACCAGCGGACCCGGTGGCTGGAATCCGACCCGCCCGCCCAGGTCACCGCGGACCCGACCCGGCAGCAGCGGATCCGCGACTGGGTGGTGCCGCTGCGCGACGGCGACCGGACGATCGAGGTGCACGGCACCCTGGACTGGGTGCCGCCGCCGGACGCGTACCCCTGGTGGCTGGCCGCCGCGCTCGGCTCCCTGCTCCTCGGCGCGGCCGGCGTCGTCCCCGCCGGCACCGTGGCCGGGGCACGGGCGCTGCGCGGGGTCGGCGCCCTGCTCGCCCTCGGCGGCCTGGCCGCCGTCACGTTCACCGTCGGGCGGGCGCTGGACGCCGGCGCCGAGGGCGTCGGCGGGCTGCTACTGGGCCTGCTCAGCGGCCAGACGTGGGCGCTGCTCACCGGGCTCGGCGCGATCGCCGCGGGCGGGTACGCGCTGGCCCGCCGCCCGGCCGCCGACTTCGCGCTCGCCCTCGCCGGGGCCTGCCTGGCGCTCTTCGCCGGGGCGGCGAACCTGGCCGTGCTGTCCCGCTCGGTGGTGCCGACGCCCTGGCCAGCCGGGCTCGCCCGGGTCCTGGTGACCCTGGTCCTGGCCACCGGGACCGGCGCGGCAGCCGCCGGCCTCCTCCGCCTGCACACCGCCGCCCGCAGTACCCGCCGCCCGATGGCGCCGGCGCCCCACCCCGCCACCCCCGTCCCCCGCTGACTCCCTCGGGGCCAGCCCCGCCGGGCGCACAGCCGGCCATGATCGCCCTCCATCCCGGATGTAGTGCCCTCCTGATCGCTTGCTGACCACCAGATCCAGGATCGAGCACGATCTTGCGAAGTAATCCGGCGGCCGGCGGCGGACGTGGACCGACCAGCGGCCCGGGTCAGGGGCGGGGAGAGGTGTCGGGGTGTTATCGGATGACTGTGCATAAGCGTGCAACAGATTATTTTAGTGGTGTTATGATCTTCGGGTGAATTTGACTGAGTGGGCGCGGGCGCAGGGGATTAGTCCTCACACGGCGTATCGCTGGTTTCGTAACAGGACGCTTCCCGTGCCCGCTCAGCGTGTTGGGCCGCGCACCATACTGGTGAACGTCGAAGCGAACACCGCTGTGGAAGGTGTCGGTGGGCTGGGCTTGTATGCCCGTGTGTCCTCACACGATAAGAAGTCTGACCTGGAGCGCCAGGTCGCCCGGCTGTCGGCCTGGGCTGTGAAGGCCGGCCACCGCGTCGTGCGTATTGAGGCGGAGATCGGCTCCGGGATGGACGGCAGCCGCAGTAAGGCCCGTCGCCTCCTCGCCGATCCGGACGTGACCACCGTGGTGGTGGAGCACAAGGACCGCCTTGGGTGGATGAATGTGGAGTTGGTTGAGGCCGCTTTGTCGGCGCATGGCCGCCGCTTGGTCGTCCTTGATGATGGCGAGGTTGCCGACGATCTGGTGCGGGACATGGTGGAGGTGCTGACCGCATTCTGCGCTCGCCGGTATGGCCGCCGCTCGGCTCGCAACCGGGCGCAAAAGGCGCTGGAAGCCGCCCAGCATGGCTGACCTGCGCCCGATCGGTGCGCCGTTCGTCGCGCTCGGCCCGTCCGGTGTCGCGATCCGCGACCGGCTCAAGGGCCTCACCGGTGAGGATGAGAAGGTTCTGCGGCTGGTCGGTGATCATCTCGGCGCGCTCGCCGGGAGGGATCTCAAGGCTCGTTGCGTGACCGGTCTGGACCACGACACCGACGCGTGGGCCGGGCGGAAACGTGCCCTGACCCGGGAGTCGTCCTCCCGTTGGGCCGGGTCGATCACGAAGGCCACGCACGATCAGTGGGCGCTGTCGCGTCGCGCTCAGCTTGCCCACATCCAGGGACTCGAAGCCGGCATCAAGACGATCGCGCACCGTCTGTCGCTGCCGCTCTGCGAGAAGGGCAGCGGGCGGGCTCCGGGCGGTTACCGCACCGCACAGGAGTGGTTCGCCAAATCCCGGCGCCTGCATGTGCTCCAGGACCGGCTTGAGCGTGAGCGCGACGACCGCGCCGCGGGCCGGGTCCGTGTCGTGCGGGGTGGGAAGCGGCTGCTGCGCAACCGTCACAACCTCGACGCCGCCCGGCTCAGCGAGGCCCAGTGGCGGCAGCGGTGGCAGGCGCAACGGCGGTTCCTGCAGGCCGACGGCGAGTCGGGGAAGCGGTACGGGAACGAGACGATCCGCGTCACCTGCGACGGCGCGGTGTCGGTCAAGCTCCCGGCCCCGCTGGCGCACCTGGCCAACGCGGAGCACGGCCGGTACGTGCTCGCCGCGAAGGTGTCGTTCCCGCACCGCGGCGATGCCTGGCGTGACCGCGTCACTGCCAACCGGGCAGTGGCGTACCGCATCCACGAAGACGTGGAAAGGTGCCGCTGGTACCTGACCGCCTCGTGGACGATCCCGCCGTCCCGGACCACACCGCTGGCCACTGCCAGGCTGAACGGGATCATCGGTGTGGATACGAACGCCGACCATCTCGCCGCCTGGCGCCTGGACAAGCACGGCAATCCAGTGGGTGTCCCGCGCCGCTTCTTCTACGACCTGTCCAGCAACGCCGACCATCGCGACGCGCAGGTGCGACACGCCCTGATCCGGCTTCTGCACTGGGCCAAGAGGCACGAGCTGAGCATCGCGATCGAAGACCTCGACTTCGCAGCACAGACGACGCGGGAGAAGCACGGCCACCGCAAGCAGTTCCGCAAGCTCATCTCCGGCATGCCAGTGGCCAAGCTACGGTCCCGACTCCTCGCCATGACGGCCGAGTTGGGCATCACCGTCGTCGCTGTCGATCCCGCCTACACCTCCCAATGGGGCGCCCAGCATTGGCAGCGCCCACTGACCAGCACCAACCGCAAGACCACCCGTCACGACGCCGCCAGCGTCGCGATTGGACGACGCGCCCTCGGGCACCCGATCCGGCGACGGACGGCACCGCCCCACGACGACCAGAGCGAACGTCGCGGGCATCGGACCGCCCAGACCGGACCTGGCACCCGCAGGCGTGAGGGAACCCGCCCCCACATTCCCGGACCACGGACACGATCCGATGGCGCCGGATGCGGAGCGAACGCGGGGGACCAGTGTGCCCAACACCGTTCGGGGCACGCGGCTGAGCCTGCACAACCCATCCTCAGCCTTTAGGGACGGTGGAAGCCGTAGGGGAGTTCCAGGCGGTGCCGCGCCAACAGTTCCTCGTCGGCCAGCAGGTCGAGGGTGGGGGCGTCGGCGACGATCCGGCCGGCGTCGAGGATCACCGAGCGGGGGCAGAGCTCCGCCGCGTACGGCAGGTCGTGGGTGACCATCAGCAGGGTCACCGGGAGGTCCCGGAGGATCTCCGCCAGCTCCCGCCGCGCCGCCGGGTCCAGGTTCGACGACGGCTCGTCGAGGACCAGGATCTCCGGGTGCATGGCGAGCACGGTGGCCACCGCCACCCGGCGGCGCTGGCCGAACGACAGGTGGTGCGGGGCCCGGTCCCGGTGCTCGCTCATCCCCACCGCGGCGAGGGCCTCATCGACCCGGGCGGCCAGCTCCGCCCCGCGCAGCCCCAGGTTCGCCGGGCCGAACGCGACATCCTCGGCGACCGTGGGCAGGAAGAGCTGGTCGTCGGGATCCTGGAAGACGATGCCCACCCGGCGACGGACCTCGGCGAGGGTTTCCCGGTCCCGGCTGACCGTCAGGCCACCCACGCTGACCGTCCCCCCGGTCGCGGTCAGGATGCCGTTGAGGTGCAGCACCAGGGTGGTCTTGCCGGCGCCGTTCGGCCCGAGCAGCGCCACCCGGTCGCCGCGCGGCACCGTCAGATCCACCTCGTGCAGGGCGACGTGACCGTCCGGGTACGCGTACCGGACGCCACGGACGTCCAGGGAGGGCGGTTGCTGCACGTACCCGATCATGTCAGCACGACCGAGACGGCGGCGATGGTGCCCGCGATCGCCGGCACCGTCGCGGCGACCGCCCACTGCCCGGCGGTGGCCGCGCCCACACCCTGCCGGACCGCCGGCATCCGCCCGGTGTAGCCGCGCGACACCATCGCCAGGTAGACCCGCTCGCCCCGCTCGAAGGCCCGCAGGAACAGCGCCCCCACCCCGGCCGCGAAACCGCGCAGCTGCCAGAGGAACCGCGGGTCGTCGCCCCGGGACACCCGGGCCACCCGCATCCGCCGGGCCTCGCCCACCAGCACGTCCAGGTAACGCAGCATGAAAGTGGCGATCTGGGTGAGGACCTGCGGGCAGTGCAGCCGGTCCAGGCCGACGATCAGGTCACGCGTCGTCGTGGTCGCCGCCAGCAGGAGCGACGCGAGTACGCCGAGCGTGCCCTTGGCCAGGATGTTCCACGCGCCGTGCAGCCCGTCCACGGAGAGGCTCAGCCCGGCCAGCTCGATTCGGTCCCCGGTGCCGAGGAACGGCAGCGCGAACGCGAACAGCACGAACGGCAGCTCGATCAACGCCCGGCCGAGCAGCCAGCGCGGGCCGACCCGGGCCAGCGCGGCCACGGCGGCGACCAGCCCGGCGTACCCGCCGAACGCCCAGTACGCCTCGCGCGGGGTGGCGACCACCGCGACGGTGAACAGCACCATCGCCGCGATCTTCACCTCGGGTGGAAGGCAATGCACCGGGGAGGTGGACTCCCGGTAGAGGACGTGCGCGTGCCCGGCACCCATCGGTCGCGTACCCCCTCAGCCGGCGCTGCCGGCACGCGCCACCGGCTGGTCGTCGGCGCCCGGGCCGGCCGGTTCGTCAGCCGCCGGGGCGGCCGTGTCGTCGTCCGCCGGACCGGACGACGCCGGGCCGCCGCGGCGGCGGGCCAGCCAGAAGAGGCCGCCGCCGAGGGCGAAGGTGAGCAGCACGCCGAGCACTCCGGAGAGCCCCGTGGAGAGGAACCCGTTGCCGACCCCCCGGACGCCGTAGCCCGCCAGCGGGCTGTCGGACAGCTCATGGTTCCGGGTCTGCTGGGCCGGGCAGCTGCCGCCGGTGATCTCCCCCCCGGCGTTCACCGTGCAGCCCTGCAACAGGGACGAGTCCAGCCCGTCCGGGTGCGGGGAGGCGTAGTTGCTGGCCACACCGGCGAGCAGCAGGGCGGCCAGCAGGCCGCCCAGGACGAACGGCCAGGAACGCCGGCTCATCGGGCACCTCCGGGGACCGGGACGGCGGGTGCCGGCGCGGCCGGCTTCCTCAGGGCGCGCAGCGCGTACACCAGGTCGGGGCGGACCTTCGCGACGGTGACCACGGTGGTCGCGGTGATCAGGCCCTCACCGATGCCGATCAGCACGTGGAAGCCGGCCATCGTGCCGGCCAGCCCGGCCAGGTTGCCGCCGAGGTCGGTGGTGCCGCCCAGCCAGTACTCCAGGACGAAGCCCTGGCTGGCGACCACCACGCTGACCAGCGCGGCGACGAAGGCGGTGACGGCGAGGCCGGCGTTGGTGCGCGGCAGCGCCCGCAGCAGCAACGCGATCAGCAGGTACGCGGCGGCGGTGCCGATGATCGCCATGTTGGTGATGTTCAGGCCGAGCATGGCGACCCCGCCGTCCCCGAAGACCAGAGCCTGCACGACCAGCACCACGGCGACGCAGAGCGTCCCGACCCAGGGGCCGACCAGCAGCGCGGCGAGCGCGCCGCCGAGCAGGTGGCCGCTGACCCCGGCGGTGAAGATCGGGAAGTTGAGCATCTGCACGGCGAAGATGAACGCGGCCACCAGGCCCGCCATCGGCGCCAGCCGGTCGTCCAGGTCGCGGCGCCCGCGCAGCACACAGAAGGTGAGCACGGCGAGCGCGAGCGCCGCGAAGATCGCGGCGACGGGACCGTCGATGATCCCGTTCGAGATGTGCATCGCCAGGGTTTCCACTCGCTGAGCCTATTTGCGGCCGACCGTTGTTGCCAATCCCTTGCAACAAGGCATGGTGATCATCACGAGGGCGGCGCGTCGCCACCCGACCGACCGGACCCGGCGGCGGTATCGTCACCGCCATGACCGACCGCCTCAAGACCGGCGACCCCGCCCCCGAGTTCACCCTCCCGACCGACAGCGGCGGGACACTCTCCCTGGCCGACCTGCGCGGCCGCAAGGTCATCCTGTACGCGTACCCGGCCGCCATGACACCCGGCTGCACCAAGCAGGCCTGCGACTTCCGCGACTCCCTCGCCTCGCTCCAGGCCGCCGGCTACGAGGTGGTGGGCATCTCGCCCGACAAGCCGGAGAAGCTGGCCAAGTTCCGCGACCGGGACGCCATCACCTTCCCGCTGGTCGCCGACACCGACAAGGCGGTGCTGAGCGCGTACGGCGCGTACGGCGAGAAGCAGCTGTACGGGAAGACCGTCACCGGCGTGATCCGCTCCACCTTCGTCATCGACGAGGACGGGAAGGTCGAGCGGGCGCTCTACAACGTCAAGGCCACCGGCCACGTCGCCAAGCTGCGCCGGGACCTCGGACTCGACTGAACCTGCCGCACACCGCCCGTGATCGGTCATCGAACGTCCTGCTGATCCTCAAGGAAGCTGGCCTCACCACCCCGGAGGCTCGACGCTCTAGACTCAGCAGGTCCGCGGGAGTGGCGTAATGGCAGGCGCGATAGGTTTAGGTCCTATTGTCCGAAAGGACGTGGGGGTTCGACTCCCCTCTCCCGCACCGACGGCGTTGTCGTGAGGATCACGAAGGCGGGTGCACGCCACGCCACTCCCCCGAAGATGACGGGCGTGGACCTGCGCTTCATTCTCGACCCCGAGCTGACCCCGGCCCTGCGCGAGCAGCTCGTCGATCTGTGGGTGGCCGTCACCAACGCCGGCGGCGCGGTCGGCTTCGTAGCTCCGGTGAGCGCGGCCGAGGTCCGGCCGGTCGCCGAGCGGACCTTCACCGACGTCACCGACGGCCCGGACCGGCTGCTGGTCGGCTACGCGGGGGACCGCCCGGTGGCGGTGCTCGTCCTCGCGGACAACCGCTTCCGCCTGAAGTCCCACTGGGGCACGCTGAAGCGGGTCATGGTCCACCCGAACACCCAGGGCCGGGGTTACGGCCGCGACCTGATGCGCGAAGCGGCGCGGCGCGCGCCGGATCTGGGCTGGTCGGCGCTGCACGTCACGGTCCGGGGCGGCCAGGGGTTGGAGGCGTTCTACCGCCGGCTCGGCTACCGCGAGGTCGGGCGGCTGCCGGCGGCGCTGCGGATCGGCCCGGGCGACGACCGGGACGAGGTCTTCTTGTGGCTGGACCTGGCCGACGCGGGGGCCTGATTGGCCGACGACCGGCCCCGGCACCGCTGGTCCCCGGGCCGGTCAGCCGCCACCGGCGCGTACCGCCTCGGCAGTGGCCGGCGCGACGGCGGCGTCCAAGACGGCGGGTCCGGGGGCGCTGCCGGCGGTCCTGCCGGTCGATGCTGCCGGAGCGGCGGCGGACCCGACAAGCGCGCTGAGCGAAAGCCAAGGGTTCAGGACTCGCGGGCCCGGAGCAGGCCGACGGCGACGGCGGTGAAGGAGGACACCTGCCCGGCCAGTTCCGGCCGCTCCCGGAGCATGTCCTCCAGCCGGACCCGCCACAGGCCGGTCTCGACCGGCACCCGGGCGTCACCGGCGCGGCGCAGCCGGTCGCGAGTCTCGGTGAGGGCGTCCCGGGCGGAGGCTCCGAGGATGCCGCCGAGCTCCTGCCGGATCCAGGCGAAGAGCTGCTCGTCGGGGATCGCTTCGACGATCACCCGGGCGGTGTCCCAGGCGACCCGGGGGTGATGGATCACTGTCATCGCGACTCCTTCAGTGACGTGCCGCTTCGGTCATCATCAATCCTGAGGTCGACCGGGCACAAGGCCGTCACCAGGCGACGCCGATCCCGTCCCCCGGGTACCAGTGGCGGACGGGGGTCTCGCGGTAGGCGAGGAACCGCCGTCCGGTCCGTTCGGCGTGCTCGGCGAGGACGTTGGTCTTGGTGACGTTGTCGGTGAGCAGCATCGCGCCGGGGGCGAGCCTGGCCTCGATCTCCTCGAACTCGCGCTGCTCGTGGACCCGGCTGTGGTCGCTGTCGTGCAGGAAGAGGTCGACGGGCCGGTCGAGCGCGTTGATCGAGGCGACCGAGTCGCCGATGACCAGGTCGACCACGTCGGCCCAGGGGGTGGCGCGGGCGAGGTAGCCCGCCTCGGGGTTGATGTCCAGGGAGGTGAGCCGGCCGGGGTGCCCCTCGGCGGCGTTGCGGAGCAGGGCGGCGGCCAAAACGCAGCTGCCGAGCCCCTTGTCGACGCCGGTCTCGACGACATGGGCGGGCTTGCGGGCGCGGACGATGGCGTACCAGCCGACCCGGCGGGCGTAGCGGACCTGCCGGTCGGCGAGGCCGCGCCGGGATGCTGCGGCGGTGGCGGCCTCGATGTGCCGGCGCAACTCGTCGTCGCCCTCCAGCTCGGCGAACCAGCCCCGGACCTGCCGGACCGGTACGTCGCAGGACACGCTGACGAACCAGGCGAGGTGCTGGCGGCTCAGTCCGGTCAGGTCGTACGTGTAGTTGTGATGTTCGCGGGAGGTGAACAGCCAGCGGGCGGAGGTGCGCAGCACCTTGGCGTCGTGCCGGGCGACGCTGGCGAGCCGCTTCGGGAAGGCGGCGACCGGTGCCAACGGGGTGCGGGCCACGGCCCGCCGGAGCTTCGTTGCGTCCACGTGCGTGGTTGTACCAGCTCAGGGTTACCAACGGCGAGAAAAGTCTCCGATGCACCGTCCGGGTGGCCGGGGCTGACCACCCGGACGAGGGTCCCCGCGTCGGAACAGGAATCAGTAGCATCGCGACCATGTCAGATCGCCCTCAGCTCGCCGGCCCCGACGCCCGCTTCCCGGCATCCGAAGTGGAGCCGGACGGGGTGGAGGAGAACGCCGAACCGGCTCCCCGACGCCGCCGCGGCCGCCGTATCGCACTGATCATGCTGCTCGTGGCGGTGCTGCTCGCCGGTGGTGGGCTTCTCGCGGGCGGGCTCTACTATCGGTCGGTCAACAACTCCATCGCGCGGGTTGACGCCTTCAACGACGTGCCCGAAGAGTCGCGTCCGCAGGTCGTGGCCAAGGGCGCCATGAACATCATGATCCTGGGCAGCGACTCCCGCGACCCGGAGAACACCGGTGGCTCGCGCAGCGACACGATCATCCTGGCCCACCTGCCCAAGGACCGGTCGAGCGCCCAGCTCATCTCGATCCCCCGGGACACCTGGGTGCCGGTGCCGCGGTCAAAGGAGGGCCGGGGCGGCCGGGACGCCAAGATCAACGCGGCGTACGCATGGGGCGGCGTGCCGCTGATGGTGCAGACCGTGGAGAAGTTCACCGGCGTCCGCATCGACCATGTGACGATGGTCGACTTCTCCGGCTTCAAGGAGATCGTCGACGCCCTGGGCGGCATCGAGATCGACGTCGAGCAGAGCTTCACCTCGACCCACTCACTGAACCCGGACGGCCGGCGGGAGTTCGTCAAGGGTCGGCAGACGATGGACGGGGCCGCAGCGCTGGACTACGCCCGCGAGCGGTACGCCTTCGCCAACGGCGACTTCACCCGGATCAAGCACCAGCAGCAGGTCATCAAGGCAATCCTCGACAAGGCGGCCTCCGGCGGCACGCTGAGCAGCCCCACCAAGCTGAACTCGTTCGTCAAGGCCACCGCGACCTCGGTGGCGGTGGACAAGTCGATGTCCCTCGTGGACCTCGCGATGGAGCTGCGCCACCTGCGCAGTGGCAACCTCGGCTTCTACACCTGCCCGGTGAAGGGAACCGGCAGGGTGGGCACCGAGAGCGTGGTGTTCGCGGACACGGCGAAGGCCAAGGGACTCTTCGACGCGGTCCGTCGCGACTCGGTCCAGGAAATCCTTTCCGCCGAAAAGTAGGACCCCATATTGTCGTGCTGGTTCTGGTGGCACGGCTGACCCGGTCGTATCCTTCGATCGCCCGGGGCCTGCGTGATACGGGCCCCGGGCTGCCACGGGGGAGGATCGACCATGTCAGGCCAATCGGCGACAAGGGACCCTGCTGCGGTGTCAGCACCGCTCGCGGGTCCGCCGCGACCGGGTACGACGTCGCCGAGGGAGGCGACCGGCGGGGACGAGATGCTCGGGGTGCTCCCCGTCCGGCTGCCCGGCGAGCCCACGACCGCCGCCTCGCTACGGCCCGGCCTCGACACCACCGCGGTGCTGCCGTACGCGAGTTCCCGGGCCTCTCAGCGGACCCGCTGGCTACGGGCCTGGATGATGGCCGTTCCGGTCGACCTCGCCGCACTGCTGACCCCGCTGCTGGTGACCCAGAACTACTGGCGTGGAACCCTGGCCAACGCCGCTCTCACAGTGGCCGTCTTCGCCACCGGTGGGCTCTACCGGGCCCGCCGTCATCTGAGCATCCTGGACGAATTGCCGAGCCTTGGCGGCCGGCTGCTGGCCAGTGGCGCGGTCGTGGCCATCATCGCGGCCTACCGGCATGACTCGGTGCCATACGTCAGCGGCTTCATGCACGGGCTCGCGCTCTCCGCGGCGCTGGTGATCATCGGCCGGGGCGTGACCCGTAAACTCACCATCTTCGCCAGGAAGCGTCGGTGGCTAGAGCACAACGCCATCGTCGTCGGCGGCGGCCCAATCGGCGCGGAGCTGGCCCGGCTGCTGCGCCGTTACCCGCAGTACGGGCTGCGGTTCGTCGGCTGCGTCGACACGGCGTCCCGGCCGGAGGCCGGCGGCCTGCCGCTGATCGGCACTCTCGACGATCTGGAGCATTTGCTCCGGCTGCTGGAGTGCGACGTCCTGGTCATCGCCGACCCGAACTGTCGAGAGTCGACGTTGATGGAGGTGCTGCTCCGGCCGGGCAGCTCGCGCTGCGACCTGTGGGCAGTGCCCCGCCTCTGGGGCTCCCGGTCCCAGGGTGGCTACCCGGATCACGTCGGCGCCATCCCGATCGTGCACATCGGCGACACCACGCTGACGGGGCCGCGGTGGGCCATCAAGCGCGCCTCCGACGTGGTCCTCGCCGGGTCGGCGCTGCTCCTGCTGAGCCCGCTGCTGCTGCTCTGCGTGACCGCGACGTTCCTCGACGGCGGCCGGGGCGTCTTCTTCCATCAGGAGCGGATCGGCCGGTACGGCAAGCCGTTCCAGGTCATCAAGTTCCGGTCGATGCGCCCGGCGGACGAGCACGAGTCGCAGACGAACTGGTCCATCGCGCACGACCGGCGGGTCGGGCCGATCGGGCGGTTCATGCGCCGTACGTCGCTGGACGAGCTGCCCCAGCTCTGGAACATCCTGCGCGGCGAAATGAGCGTGGTCGGGCCGCGGCCGGAGCGGCCGTACTTCGTGGAGAAGTTCTCCGCCGAGTACCCGAACTACGCGATGCGTCACCGGGTGCCGGTCGGACTGACCGGGCTCGCGCAGGTCAGCGGGCTGCGCGGTGACACGCCGATCTCCGACCGGGCCCGGTTCGACAACTACTACGTCGAGAACTGGTCGCTCTGGCTGGACATCAAGGTGGTCCTGCGCACGGTCGCGGAGGTCTTCCGCGGCGGGGGTGGCTGACCGGGCAACGTGGACGGAGCTAGTTGTCCCCCTAACCGACGTCGGTCCTCGGGGCGTGGGTCCGCACCGACTCACCGCACGCTACGGCACGTAACACCCGGGCGTGCCCGGCGAGGGACTCGGCCGGAGAGAATAGACGGATCGCCTCGTCGCGCAGACGCTGGCGGGCAGCCGCCCACGCCGCACGGTCACGGACCATCGACGACATGGCTGCGACCAGCTCTGGGCGGTTCCCCTGCGGCCGGTACCGAAGGCCGTTGATCACCTGCCAGTCGAGCTCGGCGTTCCCGGCCGGGTTCGCCACCAGATGACCCCGCCGGCCGCCGCTCAACTGCTCGCGAGCGCCACCGACGTCGGTGAGAACGACAGGTACGCCCGCCGCGAGGGCCTCCATCGACGCCAGCGACCAGCCCTCGAAGAAGGAGTCGAGGACAAAGGCATCCGCGGCCGCCAGCAGCGCCGACGGGTTGGCGCAGTGTCCACGCAGGTGGATCCGGTCGGCGCCGGGCAAGGACGCGGCGATCTGACGGGTCTGCTCGTAGTACAACAGGTCGTCGTCGGCACGGCCCGCCATCAACAGGTGCGCCTCCGGATGCTGCGCCGCCACGTCGCCGAAGGCGGTCACCAGGCCGAAAGTGTTCTTCTGCAGGCAGTACCGTGCCAGGGAGACGAACAGGAACTCGTCCGTCAGCCCCAGCGCCGCCCGGGCCCGGTCTCGGTCGATGAGCAGGACACGCGATCCGTCCACGCCGTTCGGCACGGTTACGACGCGGTCGCCGGGATAGGTCTGGATACGCGCGAGGTACTGCTGCCGGACGAGGTCGCTGACCGCGACCTGCGCGGAGACCCGCTGTGCCCGCTGGCGCTCCGGCACCCAGGAATCGGGATGGTAGAAGCGGTGCATGTCGTGCAGCGTCTCCACCCACGGCACCCCGAGTTCGGTGGCCACGTCGAGCATCCAGTCGCGGGCGTTGTGCGCGCTGATCACGTCGGGCCGCCACGAGCGCAGCCACGCCGCGGCGTTCTCCGGTGTCAGCTGCTGGGTCGCGACGCCTTCGGCCGCGAGGATCGAGCCGAGCCGCCCCCCCTCGCCCTCCTGTCCGGGCAGGCGCGTGTCCGCGTAGACGACCACGGTCTCGAAGCGGTGGGCGGGAAGCCGGCGGGCGAGGAACGCCGCGACCTCCTCCGCGCCGCCGACGTCGAGAACACCCACGGCGACTGCACAACGCACCGGCGGGAGCTCGGTGACCTCGGCGGTGGACGCGGGTTCCACCGGACCGGTGTCAACGGTGACCGGTTGGAGTGCCTCCAGGTCACCGCCGGCTCGCCCGGGAACCAGCGGGACGGACCAGTCCTCGCTCGGTCCCGACGTGTCGGTGCCGGGCCTGGCGAGTTGCCGGAGGGTGCGTCCGGCCAGCCGGCGGAGCGGCGCCGGGACGACGTGCGCCTGACGCTGGGCCCAGAGGGTGAACCGCAGCGCACGTGGCGTTGTGTCGGTCATTCAAGTCCCCTTCGCTAGGCCCCGGACGGGGATCCGCCCCGCGCGGGCGGATGTGTCCGCAGGCAGCACGGTCCCAGCCGGCCGCGTCGGGCCAGCGCTGATGCGCAAAGCCGTCGGGACCAGGGCGTCAGCAACACGACGGTCAGGGCCTCGCATCGGCCGGCGACAGGGGCCCGGTTTCGTTCCGCGACGCCGGTGACCCGCTCGACCGGGTGCGCCGATCGACCTGGTTCAAATCCAGGAAGTGCGCAACGATCCCCGCCGCGATGCCGACCACCAGCGGCCACCGGCTCGTCTCGGACAGGAACGGCGCGGTCATCACACACAGCGGTGTGATGAGGCAGAAGGCGGCGGCGGACCGGACAGTGCGGTCACCGGCGGGATCGCGGATCGCTCTCAACGCCAGCAGCGCGACGGCCGAGAGGAAGAGAACCACGAGCAGCGGGGCCAAGGGGCCATACCGCAGCCATTCCTGCAGCAGTTCGTTGTGCACGTACACACGCTCGGCGTTCTGGGCGGCCATCCCGGGAATTTGGGGCGCGAGGGGCCCCACCCCGGTCCAGGGGTTCGCCTGTACCTGCTCCCATCCGAGGCGGAGGTCGCTGAGGTGTCCACTCGTCGACTCCGCCTGGTGCATGGCGCTCTCCTGCGTCGGCACGGAACGGCTGGGATCGGCTGCCGCGCTCGCCGGCCCGCCCGGTCCGCTGCTCGCAGTCGGCTTGGTGCTCGCGCTCGGCTTTGCATTCGCGCTCGGCTTGCCGCTCGCAGTCGATGCACCGGTCGCAGTCGGCTTGGCGCTCGCGCTCGGCGCACCGCCAGCACTCGGCTTGGCGCTCGCGCTGGGCTCGGCGCTACCGATCGCGAAGCTGCCCACGCTGCGAAGGCCGAGATCCGCGGCGAAGCCTGGCGCGGCGAGCACCACGACTGCCACGACGACGGCCGCGAATGCCAACTGCAGGGTCACCGGTCGCCATCGCCGCCAGGTGAGCACGACGACGACGACGAGGGCAGCCAGGGCCGCCAGCCAGACGCTACGGCGAAAGCTGATCAGGACAAGCAGTGGTGCGGCGGCGACCACGCTCAGGTGCCGCCAGTCCCAACGCCACTCCTTGTCCCCGAGCACACCGATGAGCACCGCCGCAGCGATCGCGGGCAGCGCCGAGTCGTAGTACACAAAGTAGGAGCTGAGCCGATCATCAGCGGCTTCGCCGAGGGGAATGGCGACGGCCGCCGCGACCACCAGCGCGACCAGCGCCACGCCGACCGCCACGGTGAGCGGTCTCCATTCGCGGCGGAGTCGCCGCAGGCTCACGCCGACGACAAGGCCCAGAACCAGCATGACGAAGGGCCGGGCGTTCTGGTTGACGGCGGAAACGACCGACTGCCCGTGGAGCAGACCGACGCCGCTGCTCACCAGGACAAGAGCGACAGCGAGCCCGAGCAGGGTGCCGCTGGCCGAGCGGAGACGGGGACGCTCGCCCGGCCACCACTGCGCGGCGGCTGCGAGCGCCGCGGTCGCGGCGAGCGGCAGGACGACTGGGATCTTCCCCGTGCCGAAGTAGGCCTGGTACCCCAGGGTGGTCAACTCACCGAAGCGCCCGTTCGGCTTGATCTCCTGCGCGAGCACCGCCACGAGCACGATGCCGGTCACCGGAAGACGAAGCACCAGTAGCGGCACTGCGATCGCGAAGAGGATCCCGACGGGCGACGGCACAGTCCAGGCGAAATACGCGGCCGCCAACGCCGCGGCCACCCAGGTGGCCCACACGAGCGGCCGCGGCGCGGTGCTGGTGGGCGGCAGGGCGGCGCGAGGCAGCCAGGCAGGAACGCGGACCGGAGGCTGCCGCTGTTCCGCTTCAACGCCGGGACCCGGTCGGTCAAAGGATTGTCGAGGAGGACCGGCCTCCTTCGCGTCGGTGCCCGAACCAGTCACAGTTCCTCTGGAACCCATCGCTGCCTTTGCCCCGAGATGGGGTTCCGACCAGTCCTCGCTGACCGGAACCCCGCCGACAAGAACGCCGAACCGGTTGCCGTGACAGTCGGGGAATGACCACAGCGAAAGCAACCCTGTGACCAGGACGGCCGTGCAATGTGGTAGGTCGAACATCACGGCGCGACGGTAGTCGCGGCACACAGTATCAGGAAAGACCACCAGGGGCGCTAGCCCCGAGCCAGGGCCGATGGGGTGAACTGGGGATGTGGTCCGACGGACACGGGAGCGCAGATGATGTTGTCGCTTTCGGATGGATAGCACTGCTGGTGCCCACTTTGCGTCGTCGCAGTCGGTGGTCATCACCCGGTAGGGTCATCCGCGATCACCCCCGGAGCCGCAGATGATCGCCCGCCGTACTCTCCTCGCTGCCGCCAGCAGCATGGTCCTTGCCGGTGACGGCCCGCGCCTCGCGCGAACCCTGCTGTTACCGCCGCCGTCCGGTGGCGACGACACAGCCGCGCTCAACGCCGCCCTCCTCGCCGGTGCAGGCACCCTGGTCCGAGGGCCGCGCGGCGCCAGCTATCACGTCAGCGCCCCCCTGGTGGTGCACAGCGGCACCACCCTGACCATGTCGGGGTGCACGGTGACCCTGGCGGCCGGCAGCGCCTGCAACCTCCTCGTGAACAGGGCGGTCACCGGCGGCGGCCGGGATCGGGACATCACCGTCATTGGCGGCACCTGGGTCCGCGCGGAGGGGGTCGGCGGCGCCGGCCCCGATCTGCACACTCTGCGGTGGCGACGCGTGGACAACCTGGCACTCACCGGGCTGGCGGTGGAGACCACCGGTGACAAGTACGCCATCTCCCTCGGCGATGTCACCGACACCACCGTCACCCGGATCAGCCTCGCCGTGCAATCCGACGGGGTCCACCTCCAGGGGCCGGCCGCGCGGACCAGGATCTCCGGGATCCGGGGGTCAACGGGCGACGACACCGTCGCCATCACCCCTCGAGACTGGCAGGCCTACGACGACGTCTCCGGGCCGGTGACCGACACCGTCATCGAAGACATCAGCGCGGCCTCCCTGGCGGCGCTGGTCAAGGTGCTCGGGGGGTCACCGGAGACAACGGCGGCACGTACCACGGTCCGGGGGGTCACCGGCATCGCCGGCAACAACGTCGTCTGGATCGGCGACGACATCGCCGACTGGCGCACCGCCGGCGGCCGGGTCGACGACCTGCTGGTGGAGCAGATCAGGGCCGCCACGCTGCCCGGACGGGGCGGGGTGGTGCGGATCAGCGGCTCGTCCGTGGGGCGCATCCACCTCCGCGGGCTGGCGTTCGAGGGTCCCGGCGCGAACCTTCCCCTGGTGCAGGTCACCCCGTCGTCCGCTCCCGCCTCCGTCGACGCCCTCACCATCGAAGACGCCGACGTCGCGCGGCTCGGCACCGCGCCCCTGCTGTCGGTGGACGGCAGGGCGAGGATCCGCCGGCTGCGGATGGACCGGGTGACGGTGGGCGGCACGGTGCCCGGAGCCGTCGTGGCGCGCATCGCCGGCGTCGTGGACGAATTGACCGTCCGGACGGTCGACATGCGGGCGACCGGCGACAGCTACCTGCTCGAACTGCCGAAGTGGGCGGCGGACGCCGCAGTACGGCAGGCAAAGCTGTCCGGGGTGCGGGCCGTCGGCAGCCGCGGCGGTCTGATCACCGCGCCGGCAGCCACCCAGCGGCTGCCGCGGTTGACCGTCGACGATGTGCGGACGGTCGGGGTGGCGTGGCTGGCCGACCTCAACACCGAGACGGAGCTGCGGTTGTCGAACGTCAGCATCGACGGCACCACCGGCGGCTTCGCGAACGTGCACGGGTCGGGCGCGGTGGTGGTGCGCGGCGACGGGCTAACGTCCGCGACGGGCTCGCGTGGCGTGGCGATCGCCTCCGGCGGTTCGGTGGTCTCGTACGCGCCGGAACTTGCGGTCGACGTCAGCAAGCTCGCCCGGGTGGACGGCAGTCGGGCCACGAACACCAACGCCCGGCTGCCGTGCGGGACAGGGCCGGTGGTGTGTACCGGGTTGGTCTGGCAGCACCTGCGGACCGGCGCGACCTACTGACGTCGCCAGCTCTACAGGGCCTTGCGCGACAGCACCCGCTTGAGGTCCACCGGAGTGATCGCGCGCGAGGCCAGCGCCGCCGCACCGAACATGCCGGCGGCCAGCACCGCCTCGACCGGCCACGGCAACCGGAGCAGCCAGAGCACGAGGATCGTGGCGGCACCGAGGACCACGACGCCCGCGACCTGCCGTACCGGCAGTCGGGACGACATCGCCCGGGCGGCCAGCAGGCAGGTCGTGACGCCGATCACGAACTCCGTCGCGGCGGCGACCGCCGCTGCCCCGGTGGCTCCCCACCGGGCACAGGCCCAGAACTGTGCCGCGAGGTTGACCACCGCCACAGAGACGGTCAACACCGCAATCGGGCGTACGACGCCCAGCGCGGAGCAGATCGTCGTGCCGACGTAGCCGAGGGTGACGCCGACGAAGGCCACGGCGAGCAGGATCAAGGGCGTGACCGCCGGGCCGAAGTCGTCGCCGTAGAGGTAGTCGACGAGGGCGGGGGCGAGCGCGATCAGCATGACCGCCGTGCCCACGCCGATCACGGCTCCGGTACGCGTCGCCAGACTGAAGATCAGGCTCCGGCGGTGGGCGTCCATCGCCGCACTGGTCGCCACGATCGGGAGCAGCGGAGCCACGAGCATGGCCGGGCCGAGCTGAGCGACGTCGAGGAACTTGTAGGCGGCCGAGTAGTAGCCCACCTCGGCAGCGCCCTGCAGGTGGAACAGGATCACCGAGCCGAGGCGGTAGTAGGCCATGACCGCCAGCGAACTGATCGCGAGCGGCCAGCTCAACGCGAAGATCCGGCCGGCCTCCGTCCAGGACGGCCGGCCGAGTGGCACCAGCCGCCGGTTGATCATCACGCCGACGCAGGTCTGCACCGCGACGACCGCGACGAAGAACCAGGCGAGCAGCACGACGTCGCCGCCGGTACGCGCGATGGTCACGACCGCGACCAGCCAGAGGACGCCCTGGAGGAGGGCGAGAACGGACGACACCTCGGGACGGAAGCGGGCCGTCGCGCCGGCGGTGAGGATCGACGCCGCTGACAGCGGCGTCGCGACGGCGACGACACCGATGACCGAGCCGGATGCCCCGAACAACCCACCGGCGGCGGCGATGAGCAGGACGGCGGTCGCGGCCAGCGCCACCGACGTCCGGATTACCAGGCCGGTGGTCAGGATCCGGCCGGCGGCGGCCTTCTCCCGCGCGATGCGGGAACTCACGGTGATCGTGGTGCCCATGTCGGCGACCTGTGCCGCCGCCGTGCCGAGGGTGAGCGCGAGGGCGAAGATGCCGAACCCGTCGGGGTTCAGGTAGCGGGCGAGGACGGAATTGGTCGCCATGCCCACCACCATTCCCAGCAGCCGGAGGCCGAGGGAGACGGCGGTGGCCATGCTGAGCCTGCGGGCCGATCGCGAACCGCTCGCTGGTCCGGCCGGATCGAGGTCCACCGGCACCGCACCGGCTTCACCCGGCTTGTTCGTGGTCTGTGCAGGCGAGGTCACCGGAGGCACTCCCTGAGGATCCGTTCATATGCGTCGAGCCAGGTCTCGCGGCCATGGTGCTTGTCCACGTACGCGACGCCGCCACCGCGCAGCTCCAGGAGCGCCGACGTCTGCGCGGCCGTCAGCTCCCACGGCTCCCCGACCACCAGGCCACCGCAGTCGGCGATCAGCTCCGTCCCGGGGTCGCCCCGGAACCCGACGACAGGCAGCCCGACGGCGGCGGCCTCGAGTACGCAGGTCGGCGTACCGTCGGTCGCCGCCCCACAGTAGAGGTAGAAGTCGCTGGCCGCGAGGAGGTCGGGCACGTCCTCCCGATGACCGGTGAAGTGCACGTCGGGGTTGCCCGCGCTGAGCCGCTCCAGCCGCTCGCGGTCGGGCCCGTCACCGACGACGAGCAGCGCACTGCCGCTGGTCACCGCCGCCGCGATCGCCCGGTCGTGGCGCTTGGCACCGTGCAGCCGGGCGGCGAGCACCGCGACCCGGCGGTTGCGGAACCGGTTCGGCAGGAGCCGTCGGCGCAGCGCCACGCGGGTCTCGTCGGACGGGGCCGCGTAGCGCCGGGTGTCGATCGCGTTGGGCACCACGACGAGCTTCTCCCGGCCGACCACGGGCTCGAGGTCGCCAGCCACGGCCGCGCTGACGCACACCACCCGGGAGACGTGCTCGGCTGCGCGCGCGTAGCCCGCGAGGAGCAGCCGGCCGGCCGGGCCGCCCAGCCATCGCCCGTGCTCCGTCCAGACCACCGGCGCGCGGCGGGACAGGGGCGCGGTCAGGGCGATCTGTTCCCGCTTGAACTGCAGGTAGTAGACCGAGGAGTCGGCAATGGCCTGCGCCCGGTGCCGCTCCAGGGGCACCCGCAACAGCCCGGTGGCCATCGTCCTGCGCGACCACTTCGGCCCGAGCCCGATGTCCCGACGGGTGAGGCCGTGCTCGTCCCAGCCCGGGCAGCGGCCGTACAGGACGACGTCGTGGCAGCGGTCCCGCAGTCCCGTGGCGAGCGCGACGGTGTGCGCCTCGGCACCACCGGCGGTGTCCGAGACGGAGACCATCGTGACGGTCAACCTGGACAATGCGGTCCCCTCCTCAGTGGCCGCGCGGCCGGCCGTTGGTCCGGCCCTGCCGGGCGGTGGCGTACTCGTGCAGATAGCTGTTGGCGGCGTCCACCGTGTCGGCCGGCTTCGCACCGAGTGCATGGGCAGCCACGATGGCGTCCCGGACCGCCTCGACGCTGGTGTCCCTGGCCACGGCGGTTGCCAGCTCGCCCAGACCGCCACACGGGGCCACCGCGGTCGGCACACCGAGGCGGGCCGCCACCGCGAGGACGCCGGACTGACTGGCGACCTCGTACGGCGCCACAACGACATCGGCGGCCGCGACCAGTGCGGTGAACTCGCCGACGTCGAGGTAGCGGTAGGTGGTCGTCACCGCCGCCCCGGTCCGGGCGATCAGCTCGTCCACCTGCCGCCCCGGTCCGAGGTCCGCGCCGACCACCGCACCCCGCCAGTCCGGCAGCTGCGCAACGGCCCGGACGAACAGCTCCGGATTCTTGTCCGCCCGGAGCTGGCCCGGCAGCAGGGCGAGCTTGCCGCCGTCCGGATTCAGCTCGGCGCGCCAGCGCTCGACGAGGGCCGGTTCCACGGGCGGGGTCCACTGCACCAGCGGAACCCGGCCGACGTTGGTCACGCCCCGGGCAGCGAGGCTCCGACGGTCGGCGTCCGAGTAGACGAGGACCCGGTCGGCGTCCTGGAGCGCGCTGCGCAGCGCCCGGCCGCCCCCTGGGGCGTTCGACCGGACGAAGGTGTTGTGCGGGCTGGTCACGACGGTCGCGTTCCGGTGCCGGGCGACCGAGACGAGTTCCGGGGTGAGCGCGAACATGCCCTGGATGTGGACGACATCCTCCGGGCCGATCACCCGGTGCAAGTGCGGCAGGGTACGCAGGACGTAGCGCGCCGACGTCCGGGCCTGACGGACCATCCGGCTGGGTGAGGCCCGGTGCCAGGTGACGCATCGGCAAAGGGCCACCGGGGCGGGTGCCTCGTCGCAGTCGTCGGCGGTGTGCAGGACCACGTCCAAGCCGAGCTCCGTCAGACCGGCGGCGACCTCGACGGAGTGGTTGAAGACTCCGCCCCGGCCACCCGACTCGATGAGATGGATGCGCCGGATCATGACACCGCCTTCCGGTCGGCGAGGGTCGAGATGGCGGCGACGAGGTCGCGAACCGTGTGGGACCAGCCGAGCGTCTCGCAGCGCTGCCACCCCGCGCGCTCCCGCGCCTGCCGCGCGGACGGGTCCCGCAACCCGTCGATCACCTCGTCGGCGAAGGAGCGCGGCCCGTCAGCCACCTGGTACGCGTCGGAGTCGCGCACGGCGTCCGGCAATCCCCGCGCGGCGAACGCGCTCATCACGACGGTACGTCCACGCGACAGCGACTCGGTCAGCTTGAGCTGGGATCCACCGCCGGTGGTGGCGGGGGCGACGGTCAGCGCGGCCCCGGCGTAGGCGTCCGCCACGTCGTCAAGCGTGCCGAGTACGGTCACCCCGGGAACGGTGGCGAACTCCTGACTCAGCGCCTCGCTCCGCCGGCCCGCCACCACCAGCTGCGCGGCGGGCAGCTCGGCGCGCACGAGTGGCCAGGTGTCCCGGACGAACGTGCGCAGCGCCTGCACGTTCGGCTCGTAGTCGTACGAGGCCAGCGCGAGGACGTATCCATCAGGTGGCGACGGGGTGTAGGGCCAGACGTCCACCCCGTTCGGGGCCAGGACGACATCGCGGGTCCAGCCGCGCAGCACGTCCACGTCCGGCTGGGAGAGCGCGACGCAGATCGCGGCGTGCGCAGCCACTCTAGGCTCCCAGAAGGCCGCCTTGGTCGCCTCGGCCCGGCGGGCCACCCGTTGCAACCCGTGCGCCGACCGCACCAGGGTCTGCAGGCGCCGGCTCTCGATGTTGGCGAACTCGACCACCTGCGGGATCTGGCGGAACGACGGCGGCGCCCACGCCGCCAGGTAGGAGTGGGACCAGTACACCGCGTCGGGCGGGAACTCGTCGACGAGCACGCTGAGGGCGCCGGCGACCGGCAGCATGTAGTGGCCGCCCAGGTGTGGGCGACCCGAGGCCCGGGTACGCACGGCCGACGGCGGCGACCAGGACAGCGGCACGGTCGCGACCGGCCCGTCCAACCGCCGCTTGCCGTGATCGGGGTAGGCGACGAGCACCTCCAGATGACGGTTCAGCGCCTCCGCGACCCGGGCGGTCCGGATGCGCCCACCATGCTGCGCCGGCCAGGGTGGTTCGACACTGACGACGAGCACCCGCTTCATTGCGCGCGGACCAGTTCGGTCTCCAGCAGTTCCCGCAGCAACGCGCCACGGCCGGCCCAGCCGTGCTCGGCCGCGCTCGCCATCCGGTCATGCACCATAGGGTCGGTGACCGGCTGCAACAGGTCCCGTAGACGGGCCGGGAAGTCGTCGGCCTCGGCCGCCGTCACATGGGCGTTGGTGCGGGCCAGCTCGGTGACCGCCGGCAGCGGGGTGCTCAGCACCGCCAGACCGGAGGAGAGGTACTCGAAGCACTTCAGGGGGCTCACCCCCCGGGTGTAGTCGTTGATCTCGTACGGGATGAGCCCGACGGCGCAGGTCCCGGCCAGCTCGGCGAGCTGGGCGGGGGTGAGCGTGCCGACGTGGCGGGCGCCGAGCTCTTCGAGCCGCCGCAGCTCCGCGTCGAAACTTCCCCCGCCAGCGGCGAGCGGGCCGGCCAGCAGCAGCTCGCCGTGCCCCCGCAGGGCGGTGGCGACCGACTCGAGGAGCCGGATGTCGAGCTTGTGGACGGTGAGGTTCCCGGAGAAGAGGGCGACGGGGTGGCGCTCGGCCGCCGGCCTGCTCGCCGCGGTGAAGACCGAAACGTCGGCGACGTTCGGCAGCAGCTCGACCCGGCGGAAGCCAGCGGCGACGAGATGCTCGTGGACCGCCTTGCTGGTGGCGATGGCGACGGCGGTGCGTGACGACAACGACCGCTCCCCACGGGCCACGGCGACACCGTCCACACCGGGAAAGGTCGCCAGCAGGTCCACGCAGTGGTAGATGACGACGTCCGCCGCCTGTTCCAGCCCGTAGGTGACGGGCGTGAACGTCCAGAGCACCCGCGGACGGGAACTCGCGAGCCATGTCGCGGTGGCGCGCCGGAGCAGCGCCCGGTTGATCGGACGGGTCGGCGTACGATGCACCGGCACCACGAGCGGCGACACGATCCGGGCCCCGGCTGGCCGGGGCCGGTGTGCCGGCGCCGGCCGGTCGCCCATGGCCTTGCGGACGCGCCCGGCCATCCGGACGACGTCGTCCCGGCTGAGCCGGGGCCGGCGCAGCCCCAGCGACTCCACGAAGGTGACGTTGCTCGTGTCGGCGAGTTCCCGGGCGACGTAGTGCTGGTTCGTCGCGATCGGGGAGTCCCACTCGGCGGTACCCAACATCAGCACGTTCGGCACGGGCGACGCCGTCCCCATAGATCAATCCCCCGCTCGCAGTGCACTGAGCCCGGCAAGATTATGCGAAGCTCCGTTCCGGGCCAATACCCGTACTAGATCCGGGAAGGCACTTGGGCGGCTACCCCTGTTCGGTCAGCCACGCGGCTACGTTCGCCTGGAAGACCTGCGGGGTGAACCGCTGGGCGTTGCTCATCGCCGCCCGAGGGGAAAGCTCCGACGCTTGGCGGATCGGGTCCACGTACTCGGCCGGGTCGGTCGCGTCGAGGAGGAAGCCGGTCTCGCCCGTGACCACGGTCTCCAGCAGTCCGCCACGGGCCCAACCCACGACGGGGGTGCCGCATGCCTGCGCCTCCACCGGGATCATGCCGAAATCCTCGAGCGCCGGGTAGAGCAGCGTGACGGCTCCCCAGTACAGCTCGCGCAGCCGTTCCCTCGTCGGCCTGATCTCGAACTCGACCGGTACGTCGACCCGGGCGGCGAGCCGGCGCAGGTTCTCCTCCTCCGGGCCACCACCGGCGATGACCAGCGGCAGGCCGGCCGCTGCGGCGATCTCGATCATCAGGTCGAAGTTCTTGTACGGGACCCAGCGGCCGACGCCCAGCAGGTAGCGGCGGTCCTGGTCGCGCACCTCCGGCGGGGCCGCCCCGAAGTAGTCCACCTCCACCGGCGGGTTGATCACCCGGGCGTCGCGTCCCCAGAAGCGGCGAATCCGGGCCTGCACCTCCCGCGAATTCGCGGCGTAGCTGTGTACGTGCCGGCTCAGCCGCCGGTCCCCCGCCTGCAGGACCGCGCGCATCGGTGCCAGCACCGGGTTCGCGCCCCGCTGGTCGAGGTCGGGGCTCCAGACGTAGCGGGCGGGCGAGTGCACGTAGCTCAGGTGGCGGGTCTGCTCCGGGTCCCCGATCCGCACCGTGTGTGCAAAGGCGTGGCTCGACGAGATGACGAAGTCGTACTTCTTGCGGGTCAGGGTCCGCCAGGTGAGCGGCATGAGCGGGAGCGCGAGCGCCTTGCTGTGCCGCAGTGGGGTCCTCGCCATCCAGGACTCGTGGATCTCCTGGTCCACCGTCGCGTCGTGGTCCTTCCAGAGCACGAAGCGTTCCGCGTGCGGCACGACCTCGGCCATGCTCAGGAAAACCTGCTCGGAACCGCCGGTTGCGCCGAACCACTCGTGGATCAGCGCCACGGACCGGTCGGCGAGAGGGCGGAGGGTGGCGTCCGAGGTGGACGAGGCGAGACTCACGGCACCGTCCTCAGAAGATGACCACGTCGCGGATGTAGTTGGCGAAGCGGCGCAGCTGGTACGCCTCGGGCACGGGAGAGGTCATCCGGATCACCAGCTGCCGGTCGAGCGCGCCGTTTTCCCCGCTGCGGAAGTAGGCCACCACGACCAGGCCGTGCCGCTGCCCACCGTCGACGTCGAGGATCTTCTCGGCGTAGCTCGCGTACTCGCCGCTCCGGATCCACTGGGCGCCCCACGCCTCCTCGACACCGCGCATGGCCTGCTGCCACTGCCCGTTGCACGGCTGGGGGCAGTTGCGCACGATGACCTCGCCGCCGACCGCTTGGAGGCCGGTGGCGGACGTGCCGCACTGGTACTTGACGAAGCCCTCGGCCCGCTCGGCCAGGGCGCACTGCCAGGTGGTGGGCATCTTCACCGGGAAGCCCAGGCCGTCGAGGTTGAGCGTGCGTACGGTGTCTCGCTCCTTGAACTTCGGCCACTGGGTCGGCCACGCGCCGAGCTTCGGCGGCTCGAGGCCGGGCGACTCCGGCGGCGTCGTCGGCAACAACGGTGGGGCGCTGCTGGTGCTGGCGATGTTCTGCGGCTCCTCCTTGTCCCCCGAGCTGGCCAGGACGGCCAGCACACCAGCGCCGGCGAGGACCACCAGAACGAGGGCGGCGACGCCGATCCAGAGCCCGGTTCGGCGGCGGGGCGGCTGGGAGGGCGTGATCCGGCGGGCCGGCGCGGCGAGCGGGTCCTGCGGCGGGACGCTGGCCGGCCGCGGCTGCTCCGGCAGCGGCGCGGGGGACACCTGCTGGGGTGCGGGGGACATCTGCTGCGGCGGGGACGACACCTGATGCGGCACTGCGGCGTGCATCGCCCACGGCAGCGGCGCCCCGGAGGTGGGGTTGGGCGTGCCGGAGGTCGGCACGCCGGAGACCGGCTGCGGCGGCCCGGCGACCGTGCCGCTCTCGGGGACCAGGACCTCCGCCTCGGACTCCGCCGGATGCAGGTCCATGCCGAGGGTCTGGAACAGCCGCTGCGCCCCCATCCCCTCCTCGGAGGGATAGGCCACCCACGGCTTCGCGGCGGCGAAGTCGGCGTTGACGTACCGCTGGCCCCCGGGGGTCAGCGCCATGGCGTTGGCCGCGTTGGCAAAAGCCTCCCGCCAGGGCTGGTCGGCGGCCGCGGCGCCGTCGAGCACCGCCACCGTCACCAGTCGGTCCTGCCCGTCGATGGCCCACCACGCCGTGCCCACCTGGCATACGCCGAGTGCCTCGGTGAACCTGTACGGACCGACCGGCTGCATGCCACCACTCCTCTGTTCCTCCGCCGTGCGGATAGTACAGAGGAGAGGCTCGCCTCCTCGTCCTCCGGTCAGTGCCTGCCGACCCGCCGGACGGCCCGGCGCAGGTGACGGCAACGGCCGGGCCCCGGAGTACTCCGAGGTTGCGTTGTGAAAGTTTTCATGCATAGAGTCACCACATGAATGAAAGCAGTGCGGCGCCCACCGACCGCCTGCTCGACCTCTTCCACGGCGTACGGCTCACCCCCACCCAGCGCCGGATCGCGCACTGCCTGGTGCAGCACGCGGGCGCGGCGGCGTACCTGTCGGCGGCCGAGGTCGCCGAGCTGGCCGGGGTCAGCCAGCCGTCGGTGACCCGGTTTGCCATGGCGCTCGGGCACGACGGCTACCCCGCGCTGCGCCGCCGGCTGCGGGAGCTGGGCATCGGCGGGGGCAGCCGGCCCGCCGACGGGGGCAATCCCCTCCAGCGGGCCGTCCGCGCCGAGATGGGCAACCTCGACCGGCTAACCGGCGAGCTGGCCGACGCCGACCGGCTAACCGAGGTGGGCAAGCTGCTCGCGGCCAGCCGTCCGCTGCCGGTGCTCGGGTTGCGCGCCGCCGCGCCACTGGCGGCGTACTTCGCGTACTTCGCCGCGAAGGTGCACCCGGACGTCCGGGTGCTCGACGACGGCGGCAGCCTCCTCACCGACCGGCTGGAGCAGGCCGCCGCGTCCGGGGCGAGCGCGCTGCTCGCCTTCGTGCTGCCCCGCTACCCCCGGGAGACCCTGGACGCGCTGCGCGAGGCCCGGGCCGCCGGGCTCACCGTCGTGGCGATCACCGACTCCCCGGTGAGCCCGGCGACCGACCACGCCGAGGTGGTGCTTCCCGCCGCCGTCGGCACCGACCTGGTCTTCGATCTGCACACCGCCCCGATGACCCTGGCCATGGTGGTGCTCCAGGCGATCTGCGACGCCACCCCGGCCGAGACCCAGGCCCGGCTCGAGGCGTTCGAGTCGTCGGCCGCCCGCCGCCAGTTGTTCCTCGGCTGAGAGGAGTACGAGATGCACCAGCCCGTCCGCGCCGCCCGCGGCACCGCACGCACCGCGAAGGGGTGGCCGCAGGAGGCCGCGCTGCGGATGCTGATGAACAACCTCGACCCGGAGGTGGCCGAGCGCCCCGAGGACCTGGTGGTCTACGGCGGCACCGGCAGGGCCGCCCGGGACTGGCCGTCGTACCACGCGCTGGTGCGGACGCTGACCGAGCTGCGCGAGGACGAGACCATGCTCGTGCAGTCCGGCCGACCGGTCGGCGTCATGCGCACCCACGAGTGGGCGCCCCGGGTGCTGCTGGCCAACTCCAACCTGGTCGGCGACTGGGCCACCTGGCCGGAGTTCCGCCGGCTGGAGCAGCTCGGCCTGACCATGTACGGGCAGATGACCGCCGGTTCGTGGATCTACATCGGCACCCAGGGCATCCTCCAGGGCACGTACGAGACGTTCGCCGCCGTCGCGGCGAAGCGCTTCGGCGGGAGCCTGGCCGGCACGCTGACGCTCACCGCCGGCTGTGGCGGGATGGGCGGGGCGCAGCCCCTGGCGGTGACCATGAACGGCGGCGCCTGCCTGATCGTGGACGTGGACCGCAGCCGGCTGGAGCGGCGGGCGCACGACCGCTACCTGGACGAGATCGCCGACTCCCTCGACGACGCGGTCGAGCGGGTGCTGGCCGCCCGGCGGGACCGGCGGGCGCTGAGCGTCGGCGTGGTCGGCAACGCCGCCACCGTCTTCCCGGAGCTGCTGCGCCGGGGCGTCGCCATCGACATCGTCACCGACCAGACCAGCGCCCACGACCCGCTGTCGTACGTGCCGGAGGGGGTGGAGCTGGCCGACGCGCGGGACTACGCGGCGGCGAAGCCGGCCGAGTTCACCGACCGGGCGCGGGCGTCGATGGCGAAGCACGTCGAGGCGATGGTCGGCTTCCTCGACGCGGGCGCGGAGGTCTTCGACTACGGCAACTCGATCCGCGGCGAGGCGAAGCTCGGCGGGTACGAGCGGGCCTTCGAGTTCCCCGGCTTCGTGCCGGCGTACATCCGGCCGCTGTTCTGCGAGGGCAAGGGCCCGTTCCGGTGGGCGGCGCTCTCCGGCGACCCGAAGGACATCGCGGCCACCGACCGGGCCATCCTCGACCTGTTCCCGGAGAACGAGTCCCTGGCCCGGTGGATCCGGATGGCCGGCGAGCGGGTCGCCTTCCAGGGCCTGCCGGCGCGGATCTGCTGGCTCGGCTACGGCGAGCGGGACAAGGCCGGGGTGCGGTTCAACGAGATGGTCGCCTCCGGTGAGCTCTCCGCGCCGGTGGTGATCGGCCGGGACCACCTGGACTGCGGCAGCGTGGCCAGCCCCTACCGGGAGACCGAGGCGATGGCCGACGGCTCCGACGCGATCGCCGACTGGCCGCTGCTCAACGCGCTGGTCAACACCGCCAGCGGCGCGTCCTGGGTGTCCATCCACCACGGCGGCGGGGTGGGCATCGGCCGCTCCATCCACGCCGGTCAGGTCTGCGTCGCCGACGGCAGCGCCCTGGCCGGGCAGAAGATCGAGCGGGTGCTCACCAACGACCCGGCGATGGGCGTCATCCGGCACGTGGACGCGGGCTACGACGCCGCCCGCGAGGTCGCCGAGCGCACCGGCGTCCGGGTGCCGATGACGGAGG